>NZ_JAJNHJ010000040.1:0-19672 GCF_022386965.1 Mammaliicoccus sp. B-M6 | reverse complement strand
TAGTTTAATCATGATTTTAGTGGAAATTATTAATCTATACAAAAAAACAAACTGAACTTATAAATTTAAGTTCAGTTTGTCCACAGTCTGAAACACACCATTCATAATGGTGTGTTTTTTATTGGTTAAGGCTTATGCCCAACCTCTATATCTAGCCGCTTCAGCTGTACGTTTAATACCTACAATATAAGCTGCTAATCTCATATCTATTTTTCTGTTTTCTGATAAGTTATAAATCGTATCAAAAGCTTTAACTAATTTTTCACGTAGTTTTTCGTTAACTTCTTCTTCAGTCCAGTAATAACCTTGGTTATTTTGTACCCACTCGAAGTATGATACTGTTACGCCACCAGCACTTGCTAGTACGTCTGGTACAAGAAGAACGCCACGCTCACTTAATATTTTAGTTGCTGCCATTGTAGTTGGACCATTAGCTGCTTCTACTACAATTTCAGCTTTAATATCATTAGCATTTTCTTCTGTAATTTGATTTGAAATCGCTGCTGGAACAAGGATATCACAATCAATTTCAAATAATTCTTTATTAGAAATTGTGTCATCAAATAGATTTGTAACTGTTCCGAAGCTATCACGACGATCTAATAAATAATCGATATCTAAACCTTCAGGATCATGAAGTGCACCGTAAGCATCTGAAATACCTACAATTTTAGCGCCTTGATCATATAAGAATTTCGCTAAAAAGCTTCCTGCGTTACCAAATCCTTGAATAACGACTCTTGAACCTTCGATTGTTTTTCCACGTCTCTTAGCTGCTTCTTCAATTGCAATAACAACACCTAATGCAGTAGAACGATCTCTACCTTGAGAACCACCTAAAACAATAGGTTTACCAGTAATAAATCCTGGAGAATTGAATTCATCCATTTGACTATATTCATCCATCATCCAAGCCATAATTTGTGAGTTTGTAAATACGTCTGGTGCTGGAATGTCTTTTGTAGGACCTACTATTTGAGAAATAGCACGAACATATCCACGAGATAATCTTTCTACTTCATGAATACTCATTTGTCTTGGGTCACAGACAATACCACCTTTACCACCACCATATGGTAAATCTACAATTCCACATTTTAACGTCATCCACATAGATAATGCTGTTACTTCTTCGACATCAACATCTGGGTGGAAACGAACCCCACCTTTAGTTGGTCCAACTGCATCATTATGTTGTGCACGATAACCAGTAAATGTCTTAACAGAACCGTCATCCATTCTTACAGGTATACGCACTGTTAATAATCTCATTGGTTCTTTAATTAAATCGTACATTCCCTCGTCAAA
Organism: Mammaliicoccus sp. B-M6; assembly: GCF_022386965.1. NCBI lineage: Bacteria > Bacillati > Bacillota > Bacilli > Caryophanales > Staphylococcaceae > Mammaliicoccus > Mammaliicoccus sp. B-M6. The sequence goes on along the minus strand of NZ_JAJNHJ010000040.1, from coordinate 18,364 downwards.
ACCTAATTTATTAAGGGCTTCACCAATAATTTCTTGTGTCGATGAAACTAAATTTAAATTTTCGCTCATGATCCTCTTCGCCTCTTTTTTAAATACTTTTAATCTCTAAATAATTGTAACATAATTGATTATTTTTAAAAGGTCTTAAACGTTTTTTTGTAAACGTTATCAGATTTTTTATTTAAAAACAGACTTAACTTGATCAAGTGCCCAATCTAAATCTTCTTTTTCGATAATAAGTGGTGGTGCAAAACGAATAACTGTATCGTGTGTTTCTTTACATAACAGACCTAATTCTTTTAATTTTTCACAATATGGTCTTGCATCTTCAGTTAATTCGATACCGATGAATAAACCTTTACCTCTTACTTCTTTGATTGATGGATGATCAATTTTTTGTAATTCTTCTTTGAAATAAGTTCCTAATTCTAAAGAACGTTCAGATAATTTTTCATCAATTAGTACATCTAATGCTGCAACAGATACCGCACATGCTAGAGGGTTACCACCAAAAGTAGAACCATGTGAACCTGGATTAAATACTTCTAGTATTTCTTTATTACCAACGATACATGAAATTGGGAATACGCCTCCGCCTAATGCTTTACCTAAGATATACATATCTGGTTGAACATTATCCCAATCTGTTGCGAATAATTTACCTGTTCTACCAAGACCAGCTTGAATTTCATCTGCAATGAATAATACATTGTTTTCATCACAAACTTCTCTAATTTGTTTTAAATAACCGTCTTCAGGTACATTAATACCCGCTTCACCTTGGATAGGTTCAATTAATACGGCTGCTGTATTTGGTGTAATAGCAGATTTAATTTGTTCGATATCACCGAAATCAACAAGTTTGAATCCACCTAATAATGGACCGTAACCTCTTTGATATTCTTTTTCTGAAGAAAGTGAAACTGCAGCCATTGTACGACCATGGAAGTTACCATTCATCGCAATGATTTCTGCTTTGTTATCTTCTACGCCTTTCACATCATATGCCCAACGTCTTGCAGCTTTAATCGCTGTTTCAACAGCTTCTGCACCTGTGTTCATTGGCAATACCATTTCTTTATTTGCAAGTTTACAAATTTTTTCATACCAAGGACCTAATTGGTCACTGTGGAATGCACGTGAAGTAAGTGTTACACGATCTGCTTGATCTTTTAATGCTTGGATAATTTTCGGATGACGATGACCTTGGTTAACTGCAGAATAAGCAGATAACATATCTAAATAGCGATTGCCCTCTGGATCTTTAACCCAAATACCTTCCGCTTCTGAAATTACAATTGGTAATGGCAAATAGTTCGGCGCACCAAATGTATTTGTTTGTTCAATGATTTCTTGTGACTTTGTCATATTAAATCTCCTCCCATTAAAACAGTAGAGCATGTAAACGCCCTACTGTATTTTTATTATTTCAACAATATTATAACATTTCTGAAGTAGTACGTCCTTGTAAGTGAAGTACTAAGTAGTCTGGTCCACCTGCTTTAGAATCTGTACCTGACATTTTAAAGCCACCAAATGGTTGGTAACCTACAATAGCACCTGTACATCCTCTATTGAAGTATAAGTTACCTACCATAAAGTCTCTACGTGCTTGTTCTAATTTAGAGCGGTTGTTTGTAATAACCCCACCTGTTAAACCGTATTCTGTATCATTTGCAAATTCAATTGCTTGATCAAAATCTTTTGCTTTGCTGAAACCAACAACTGGTCCAAAGATTTCTTCTTGCATTACTCTGTCGTCATGTTTTAAATCAGCAATAACAGTTGGGTTAACGAAATGTCCTTTTTCTTCGTCAGTTGTACCACCTGCTACAATACGGCCTTCTTTTTTACCGATTTCGATATATTTTTTAATTTTGTTTAATGAGTTTTCGTCAATTACTGGACCCATATAATTAGCTTGGTCAGTTGAATCACCGACAGTTAGTTTTTCTGTACGTTCAACTACTTTGTCTAATAATTCATCATAAATATCTTCAACTGCAATGACACGTGAACATGCTGAACATTTTTGACCTGAGAATCCAAATGCTGATTGTACAATTGAATCAGCTGCTAAATCTAAGTCGCCTTCTGAATCAACAATAATTGTATCTTTACCACCCATTTCAGCAATAACGCGTTTAAGGTGTGTTTGGCCTTTTTGAACTTTTGCAGCTCTTTCGTAAATAGAAACACCTACATCACGAGAACCAGTGAATGAAATAAGACTTGTATCTTTATGATCAATTAAATAATCACCGATTTCACTTGATGAACCTGGAATGTAGTTTACCACCCCTTTTGGTAAACCTGCTTCTTCTAAAACTTCCATAAATTTATAAGCGATAACTGGTGTTTTAGATGATGGTTTTAATAACACAGTGTTTCCTGTTACGACTGGTGCTACAGTTGTACCAGCCATAATTGCAAATGCGAAGTTCCATGGTGAAATAACAACACTTACACCAACTGGTAAATAATTATATTTATTATATTCTCCTGGACGACTTTCTACTTTTTTACCGTCTTTTAATTCAAGCATTTGACGTGCATAGTATTCCATAAAGTCGATTGCTTCAGCAGTATCTGCATCTGCTTCTTTCCATGGTTTACCACCTTCTTTAGAAAGTAAAGCTGAGAATTCGTGTTTACGACGTCTCGTAATTGCTGCTGCTCTGAATAAAACGTCAGCACGGACACTTGGATCAGTATCTCTCCATATTTTAAAGGCTTCTTTAGCAGCTTCCATTGCTTTTTCAGCATGTTCTTTGCTTGCTTTAGAAACTAATCCTACTGTTTCTTCAATATTTGAAGGGTTATATGAACGTGTTTTATCTTCTGTAAAAATACGTTCGCCTCCAACAATAATTGGATACTCTTTTCCTAAATATCCTTCAACTGTTTTAAGACCTTCTAAGTAAGCAGCCTTATTCTCCTCTTTCGTAAAATCAGTAAATGGTTCGTGTTTGTACGGAATCATTAAAGTAAACCTCCCTATGTTTATACGGGGTATTAAGAAACCCCTTACATTCCTATAATGACACACTTTTATAGATTACTTCAAGCTATTTTTTTCTGAATTTTTACAATAAAAATAAGTTGTAAATTTACTTCAAATAAATATTCAAAAAGCCGTTTAAATGTTCATTGAATGAAGTGATTTTTCGCATAAAAAAAGCCGGATTATCATGTAAGATATCCGACTTATAAAGACGATAGATCATTTATTCGTCTTCAAAATGTTTATTTGATTGTTTAATCCACTTAGGCAACCTTTCTTCTAAAGGTTGAAACCCGTATTTTTCTGTCTCTCTAATTTCATCTAGAACTGAGCGCTTTTCTTTCTTACGTTCTTGTCTTTTGAAATATTCATTATCTTTAAGTGATAAATTCAACTTGCCATCCGCTTCAACTTTAATTATTTTAGCTTTTACTATCTGGCCAACATTAAGAAATTGATTAAGGTTGTGCACGTAATCATTCATCACTTCAGAAATATGAATGAGACCTTCCACATGATCAGGGGTTTCAACAAAGGCGCCATATGGCTGAATGCCAGTCACTTTTACCTTTACAAACTGACCAACTTTATATTGTTTTCTCACTTTTAGAAAACCCCTTGTACTTGAAGTTATTAACTATTTCATCATAGCATAGTTATTTTTATTAAACCATTAATTTGATATATAATTCTGAAAATATTATGCATAAATATAAATCATCTATAAATTCATGAATTTATAATTAGATTAAAAAATAAGTATTCTATGGAGAAAATAGATTAAAGATTCTTTATGTGTTGGAGGATTTGTATAGGGATATTGTGAGATATGTTGGGCGCTAACGATCTTGTTTCTGTTTCTTGGACGTTAGAATTTCTAACGATCTTGTTTTTGTTTCTTGATCGTTAGCGCCAACCCCTCAGTTCAACATATAAAAAAGAGACTTCGACATACATATGTCTCAGTCTCTTCCTATATATAGTATTCGTTTGGAATGCTTTATTTACTTCTTATTGTTCTTTTTCTCCTCTTGCTCTAAATGATCCATTACTTGTTTTTCAAATGATTTCATTTTTTCTTCGTCTTTTTTAGATTTTTTACGGAACATCATAAATACGATATACGCCAAAATCATAAATAATATCAACGTAGCAACAGCAGGAATATATTCTAATTTATTATCTGGAAAATAAAGAAATTCCATCATAAGCCGACCACTCCCTTAGCAACTAAATTATACCAAAGATTGAGTCGAATGCATTGATTTTTTTATGACAATTGAATGTCGATTTATTTTATAATTTCAATTGTTTCAATTACTACGTCTTCAACTGGTTTATCGTTAGCGCCAACTTTAACATTTGCGATTTCTTCAAGAACTGATTCACCTTCAACGATTTGACCAAATACTGAGTGTTTTTGGTCTAACCAAGGTGTACCACCTTTTTCTGCATAGCGATCAACGATTTCTTCTGGCCAACCACCATCTTTAAGTTGAGATAACATATTTGCTGGTACTTCTTTCATTTGTACAATGAAAAATTGAGAACCGTTTGTGTTTGGTCCAGCATTAGCCATAGATAACGCACCGTATAAGTTAAATGCTTGTAATGAGAATTCATCTTCAAAAGCACTTCCATAAATACTTTCTCCACCCATACCTGTACCAGTTGGGTCTCCACCTTGAACCATGAAGTCATTGATAACTCTATGGAAAATGATGCCATCATAGTATTTTTTCTCAGCTAAACCGATGAAGTTTTCAACAGTTTTAGGTGCTAATTCAGGAAATAGTTTGAATGTCATGTTTCCTTTAGTTGTTTTAATTTCTACAACTCTTTCACCTTCTAATATTTCAGTTGTTAATTGAGGATAGTTTGTCATTTAATATTCTCCATTCATGTTAAAATAATTACAATAGTGATATCATAACATAATTTTTTAGAAAGGGGATATCAACATGTATTATCAATTTCCACACAAAACAGGTCAATATGTCGTAGAAGTAGTTGAAGAAAAAGGAGATCAGTTTCTTGTTAAAGTATTAGCTGTTCTCAAACATCCTAGACAAGGAGATCTACATAGTCCAAATGAAGTTGAAAATGTCTTTTTCCACGAAAGAAAAGCTTTAAGCCAATTCGAAAAAAGATATACAACTGCACAGTTTTTAAAAGAATATCCACACGATGTTCCGAATTATATTGATTCATTAAAATCATCATTAGCTGAACTTGAAGAAAAAATGATTAAAAGAAATAACGCTTATAGTGAACAAGCTTTGAAGTGTATTGAACAATTAAAAATAGATTATTCACGTCAATACAAGGCGAATTTTTAGCAAAACTAAAAAAATTTAATAAATTTTTAACGTGTTTCTTCATATTTAAAAATAGCCTAAAAATTCTGAAATATTGACTTGATAGTATTTTCAAGCATTAACTTTATTGTGTATAATAATATTTATAAGATTTTTGGAAGGAGGTTATTAAATGAGTTTGATGCATATTATGATTTTGTTACCTTTAATTTTTGCAATCATAATACCAATTTTATACAGATTTTATAAAGGTATACATCTAGGATGGTTTGTACTACCTATTCCGATTATTATATTTAGTTATTTTATGTCATACATAAATGTTCCGGATTCGGAAAAGCCATTCATTGTAATATGGGATTTCATGCCTAGATTAGGTATGAACTTCTCCGTTCATTTAGACGGACTAAGTTTATTATTCGCATCATTAATTACAGGGATTGGTGCGCTCGTTGTATTATATTCCATTACATATTTAAGTAAAAATGAATCACTCGGTAATTTTTATTGTTATTTACTTATGTTCATGGGGGCTATGTTAGGTGTTGTATTATCAGATAATCTATTAATGCTTTACCTATTCTGGGAATTAACATCTATTTCAAGTTTCTTACTTATTGCTTATTGGCGCCATAAACAATCTTCAATATATGGCGCACAAAAGTCATTATTAATTACAGTGTTCGGTGGCTTAATGTTACTAGGTGGATTTATTTGTATCGCAATTGCAGGTAATTCATGGAGCATTACTTCTTTAGTACAAAATGCCGCTGAAATTCAAAGTTCACCTTACTTTATTTTTGCAATGATTTTAATTTTAATTGGTGCTATGACTAAATCTGCACAATTTCCATTTCATATTTGGTTACCAGATGCAATGGAAGCACCTACACCAGTCAGTGCGTATTTGCACTCAGCAACAATGGTTAAGGCAGGTATATATTTAGTTGCTCGTACAACACCAATTTTTGCAGCAAGTGCTGGATTTGTTTGGGCGGTAACTGCTGTCGGATTAATCACATTGTTCTGGGCATCATTTAACGCTGTTAAACAACAAGATTTAAAAGGTATTTTAGCATTCTCAACAGTTTCACAGCTCGGTATGATCATGTCCATGCTTGGAATCGGTGCTGTCAGTTATCATTATTCTGGTGAAGAAAGTCAGTTATTCTTAGCTAGTATTATCGCTGCAGTATTCCATTTAATTAACCACGCAACATTTAAAGGTGCGTTATTCATGATTACGGGAACAATCGATCATGAAGTTGGTACACGAGACATTAAGAAATTAGGCGGTTTAATGACCATCATGCCAATTTCTTGTACGTTCACAATTATTACTGCTTTAAGTATGGCAGGTGTTCCACCATTTAATGGTTTCTTATCTAAAGAAATGTTCTTAACTGCAATGTTTGATAGTCATCAAGCTGATGTATTTGGCTTATCAACACTTGGTTACTTACTACCTATCGTTGCGATTGTTGGTAGTATCTTTACGTTTGTATATTCATTTAAATATGTACATGAAATATTCTTTGGAGATTACAAACCTGAAGCATTACCTAAGAAACCACACGAAGCGCCATTACTTATGTTATTGCCGACAGGTATTTTGACATTCTTAGTTGTGTTATTTGGTTTATTCCCAAATATATTAAGCAATAGTATTATTGCACCAGCAGTAAGAGCAATTGCACCATTTGCTGACGCGCCTGATGTTCATATATCTCATTGGCACGGTATAACGCCTGCTTTAATAGGTACGTTAATCGTATTTATTATTGGCTTTATATTATTTAAATCAGTAGAAAAATGGTTCAATATTTACAGTATTCAACCTGAATACTTAACGTTTAATTATTATTACGACAGAGGTATTCAATTAAGTTCTTATATCTCAAACAAAATCACGCAAAGCTATATGACTGGATTTATCAGATCATACTTAATGTATATTTTCGCATTCTTTATCATTATGACTGCACTTACGTTATTTACACATCCTGTAAGTGTTGCATTCGATAATATAAGCGAAATTAGACCATATGAAGTCATTTTAATGGGCTTAATTTTAGTGAGTACATTCTGTATCGTATTAGCTAAATCAAGACTATTTAGCATCATTATGTTAGCTGCAGTTGGTTATTCAGTTGCTTTATTCTTTGTATTCTTCGGTGCACCAGACTTAGCACTGACACAATTATCAATTGAAACAATTTCAACTGCTCTATTCTTACTATGTTTCTACCATTTACCTAAAATGAGTAGACATGATGAAAATAGAAACTTTAAAATCGGTAACTTAATTATTTCGATTTGTGTCGGTATTGGTGTTATCACAATCGGATTAATTTCATATGGAAATAGACATTTTGATTCTATTTCTCAATATTATATAGATAATGTATACGATCTAGCCGCTGGGAAAAACATGGTAAACGTTATTCTTGTAGACTTCCGTGGATTCGATACATTATTCGAGTCAGCTGTTTTAGGTATTGCTGGCTTAGGTATTTACACATTAGTTAAATTAAGAGACAAAGGTAAAGATGGAGGTGAAGAACATGAAGAAACAATCGAATGATGTATTCTTTCAGTTTAATGCCATTATCATTTTCCTAATTATTATGATGTATGCTGTTTCTATTTTCTTTGGTGGACACTATACACCAGGTGGCGGTTTCGTAGGTGGATTATTACTTTCATCTGCAGTCATTATTATCGGTATAGCATTTGACACTAAAACATTAAAGAAAATGTTCCCATTTGACTTTAAATTAGTAACAGCAACTGGTTTGTTCTTCTGTGTTCTAACACCAATTTTAAGTTGGACATACAACAAAACATTTTTCACACATAAATTTGGAGAATTCCATCTTCCTATCTTTGGTGAAGTTCATTGGCATACAGCAATGCTATTTGATTTAGGTGTATTACTAGCTGTTGTGGGTACTGCCATTACTATCATATTAGCGATTGGAGAGAATGAATAATGGAAATATTAATGATTTTCGTTGCAGGTATTATTATATCCGTATCAGTGTACCTAGTTCTCTCTAAAAGTTTAATTAGGATAATTATTGGTACTACATTACTATCCCATGGCGTACATTTAATGTTACTGACAATGGGTGGATTGAAAAAAGGTGCCTTACCAATTGAAGAAGAAGGTATTAAGAACTATGTTGACCCATTACCACAAGCATTGATCTTAACTGCCATCGTAATAGCTTTCGCTGTTACAGCATTCTTCTTAGTATTAGCTTTTAGAAGTTATAAAGAATTAGGAACTGATAATTTAGAAGAGATGAAGGAGGTACCGAAAGATGAGTAATTTGATTATTGTACCTCTTGTCATTACATTTTTAACTGCGGTCATGTTAATTTTTGTCGGTCATAGACCTTATGTTAAACGTAAAGTAGTATTAACAGGTTTCTCGTTAGCATTTTTAGTGAGTTTATACAACCTCTACCACATATATATGAATGGAACACAAACTTTAAATTTAGGTAGCTGGCCAGTTCCATACAGCATTGTTATATACGTGGATATGTTAAGTGCATTACTCGTAACTGTAAGTTTACTGATTACGCTTATCGTACTCATATACTCTCACCAATCAATTGGACTCCATCGTGAAAGATATTTTTATTACTTTGGTGTTTCAATGATGGTGACAGGTGTTAACGGCGCATTTATGACTGGTGACTTATTTAACTTATTCGTATTTTTCGAAGTATTTTTAATGTCATCATATTTATTACTTGTTATTGGTGGTACTAAAATCCAACTACAAGAAAGTATTAAATATATACTCGTTAATGTATTAACATCTGCATTCTTTGTATTAGGTGTCGGTATGCTTTACTCAATTACTGGTACATTAAACATGGGAGATCTACATGTTAAATTCGCTGAACTTTCAGGAACAGATTTAAATATCGTTGTGATTACATTTATTATGTTTCTATTTGTATTTGCAACTAAAGCAGGTATGTTTCCACTGTATTTCTGGTTACCTGGCGCTTATTATGCACCACCAATTCCAATTATCGCGCTATTCGGTGCTTTATTAACTAAAGTCGGTGCATATGCAATTATGCGTACATTTAGCTTATTCTATTCAACAAATAGTGAATTTATTACGCAAACATTAATTGTTCTAGCAATTTTAACAATTATCATGGGTTGTATCGGTGCTATCGCTTATTACGATGTTAAAAAGATTATTATCTATAACATTATGATTGCGATTGGCGTTATCTTAATCGGTGCTGCTATGATGGATAAAAATGGCATAATGGGAAGTATATACTACTTGTTACATGACATGATTATCAAAGCTGCTTTATTCTTATTAATTGGTGTCATCATTAAAATAACTGGTACACCTGATTTAAGAAGGTTCAGTGGATTAATCAATCACTATCCAGTTCTTGGTTGGATATACTTTATAGCTGCCCTTTCGTTAGCTGGTATACCTCCATTAAGTGGATTCTATGGTAAATATATCATCGTAATGTCTACATTTGAAAATGGTTATTACATAAGTGGTATTATCGTTCTTTTATCAAGTTTATGTGTACTCTATTCTGTAATGCGCATTTTCTTAATGGCATTTTGGGGTGAAGAAAAAGGTTATGTTTATAATCCTAAACTACCAATTAATAAATTAATGATTGCATCAGTTGCCATTACAATTGTAGCCATTCTATTTGGTCTTGGTGCAGACTACTTATATCCATTAGTGGAAAAAGCTGCATTACCATTCTATAACCCAGAGACTTATGTTAATGCGTTAGGAGGCGATTATTAATGGCGATACAAGTACTTATAAATGTTCTTTTAGCTGCATTATGGATGATGCTTTCAGATACTTATACATTTGGTGCATTTGTATTTGGTTATCTATTTGGTATATTGTTCGTCTTAGTAGCCTTACCGCTTCTTCCAGGCAAACATTTATACTTACGTCCTGTTTGGAAATCACTAATTTTGGCAGTTATATTCATGAAAGAATTAATTTTAGCGAATATAGATGTTATTCGAATAGTCATACAAAAAGAAATCCATAATAAGCCGGCATTTTTCGCTTACCCTACAGATTTAGATAAAGATTGGGAAATCAGTTTATTATCACAATTAATCACTTTAACACCAGGTACAATCGTCGTAGCAATTTCAGATGACAAAAAAACACTCTATATTCATTCAATTGATTTTTCAGATATCGATTCTGAAGTGAGTGCGATTAAAGATTCATTTGAAAAAGCTATCAAGGAGGTGAGCATACGATGACAAATATTTTCGTTATAATTGCGATTATCATCGTTGCACTCTCTATGATTGGTATGCTGATTCGTGTTATTATTGGCCCTACTCTTGCTGATAGAGTCATTGCACTCGATGCATTGGGTATTACATTAATGGCCATCATAGCTTTATTCTCAGTATTAACTAATACTAGATATTTATTCGTTATACTATTATTAATAGGTATATTAGCATTCTTAGGTACTGCAGCATTTGCGAAATTTATGGATAAAGGAGAGATCATTGAAAATGATAGAAACGATTCTTATTAGTATCTCAATTTTTATGATGGTCATTGGAGCTTGCTTTAGCTTTTTCGCAGCGTTAGGTATTCTAAGATTACCAGATGTCTTTTCTCGCGCACACGCCTCAGGAAAAGCTTCTACGTTAGGAGTTATGCTTATCTTGTTAGGTGTATTGATATACTTTATCGCAAAAGAAGGACATTTCAATGTTCAACTTCTACTAGGTATTATCTTTATATTCATAACAGGACCTTTAGCAGGCCACTTAGTTTCAAGAAGTGCTTACTATATGGGCGTTAGACCTAGTGAAAGAACAATACGTGATGATTTAAAAGATGCAAAATAAATAATAAGAGCATGGGACAGTTAGTCCCATGCTCTTATTTGTTTATCTTTTCTTTTTGATAGCAATTGTTGCGCGTATAACGGATATGAGTTCGTCTTTTTCGTTCGTAACTTTGACGTCCCATACTTGAGTTGTACTTCCGATATGAAGAGCTTGACCTATTGCACGTACAGTACCAGATCTAGTTGATTTTATATGGTTTGCGTTGATTTCTAATCCTAATGGTATTTCATCTTCACTTGAAGCGTAATGTGCTCCCATAGATGCTGCTGTTTCAGCTAATGCTATTGTTGCACCGCCATGTAAGAATCCAAATGGTTGTTTAACTTTATCCGTAACTGGCATCGTCATTTCGATATAACCATGTTTTGATTCGATTGTTTCTATTCCAAAGTTCTCTATTAAATCCATATGATTAATCCCCCTTAATCATACTATAATACCATTGCTGCAATAAATCCAAAAATAATTAGCGGGATATTATATATTAAGAAGTTCGGTATACACGTATCTCTAATATGATCGTGTTCACCATCAACATTTAAACCAGCTGTTGGTCCTAAAGTTGAATCACTTGCAGGGCTTCCTGAATCACCTAACGCACCTGCTGTTCCGATAACAGCTATTAATGCCATTGTGCTAAGTCCAATTTCTTGTCCAAAAGGAATAAATAAACTAGCAATAATCGGGATTGTCGCGAATGATGATCCTATACCTAGCGTAACAATGAGACCAATAACGTACATCATAATAATACTGAATGCTTTATTATCTCCTGTAATTGTAGCTAATCCTTTAACAAGTGAACTCACTTCGTTTGTAGCACTCATTACACCTGCAAATCCGTTTGCTGTTAAAATTACAACACCAATGTATGCCATGATTTGAATACCTTCAACTAATTTAGCATCTAAATCTCTCCAGTTATATAACCCTGAGAAGAAGAATATTAAGATCCCTGCTAATGCACCAAAAATCATAGATTCCGTTAATGTTTGAACAACGAATGTTCCTAAAATCGCTAATCCAGTCACAATTAAAGGATATGGCTTTAATGTTTTCATTTCTTCGTCTTCTTCTACTTTAATTGTTTTATATGTTCTAGGTTTCCAGTACATAATAATCGCAACGATTAATCCGAATACATAACCCATTGAAGGAATTAACATCGCTTTCCAAATACTATTGAATTCTATATCTACGTTTGCTTTTCCAAATGCATCAAAGATAATAGATTGGAATATGTGACCATAACCGTAAGGGAATAAAATGTATGGGAAACATAGTCCGAATCCAATAACTGTAGCAATTAATCTTCTATCCATTTGTAGTTCATTAAATAAGCTTAATAATGGTGGTATAAGAATAGGTATAAATGCGATATGGACAGGTATAATATTTTGACTGAGTACTGATATGACAAGTAATACAGCTACTAATAATATTTTTATTTTTACTCTACTTTTCTGTGAATTTTCTTTTTTCATTGATGTAATGATTTTTCCTACAATGTAGTCAGTTATACCACTATATGAAATCAGTGCTGCAAATCCTCCTAATAATGCATAAGATAATGCAACTTCTGAACCATCAACGATTGTTTTACCAAATGTGGAAATGACTTTATCAACAGACATTCCACTTAATAAACCACCTGTTAATGCACCTATGAATATACTTAGTACAACATTTAAACGCATTAAACAAAGTATAATCATCACAATAACAGCTACTAATACTGCATTTATTTCCAAAAAGACCCTCTCCATTCTTTAGTTCTCTACCACGATAAAGTGAAATAATGAACTTATCATATCAGTTGAGAAATAGCATGTCAACATTTCAAGAATTAGTCCGAATATTCTGAATCAAATTTCGTCATAATTAAAGCGGGATCTAAACCTAGCTTTCTACATAGATTTTTTATCCCGCTTTATATGTGATTGACTGATTTTATTTATTTTTTAAGAAATGTAGTACTGTTGGTATCATAGCACCTGTCGCACCCTTTGGTCCTTTGAATGAATCCTTTTCTGTTTCCCCTGAACCTGCAATATCAAAGTGTAAGTGAGGTATTTCATCACTAAAATGCGTTACAAATGCTGCTGCAAATAATGCTTTACCGTTTTTATTTAAAATACAGTTAGTTAAATCTGCAACTTCTGAAGATTTAATATCTTGTTTCTCTTCATCTGTTATCGGTAATTCAAAACTTACTTCATTTGAATATTTCGCAGCTTGTTTCACATCATCAATGTATTGATCAGCATCGCTTGAGAATATCCCCGTTTTCCCTAAACCTAATGCTGCAACAACAGCTCCTGTTAATGTCGCAAAGTTCATAATAAGCTCTGGCTTATATTGTTTAACGAATGAAACAGCATCACCTAATACTAATCTTCCTTCAGCATCCGTATTTGTTATTTCAACTGTTTCTCCACTTAATGCTGTATATACATCATCTGGTTTCATTGCATTGCTTGAAATCATATTTTCAGCTAATGGTAATACTGCCACCACATGAATTGGTAATTGTAATTGATTAATAGCATGCATCATACCTACTACGTTACTTGCACCACTCATGTCATATTTCATCGTTGGCATACCTGTTTTAGATTTAATTTGGTAACCACCTGAATCATATGTCACACCTTTACCTACAAGTGCGATTGGATCTTGAGTTGAACCTTTATATTCAAGCACGACTAAACGTGGTGGGTTTATAGATCCTTTACCAACTGCATCTAATAAACCAATACCTTCTTCTCTAATTTCATCTTCATTTTTAATCGTTACTTTTACTTGTGAATCTTTAAAGTGCTGTTCAATTTGGTTTGCGAAATAATCTGGCGTTAAAATATTAGGAGGTGTTTGCGAATATGTTCTCGCTAAATTAACACTTTCTCCTAAAATTTCACCTTGATTAATAAATGTCGTAACATCTTCAGTTGTCGTTGTAACATAGTTAATGACTGTATCAACATTTGCTGATTTATTTGATTTATACGTATCAAATACAAATGTAGCTTGTGTGAATAACCAACCAAAACGATAAGCACGTTCTTGATGAGATACATTTTGTGATACAAACGTATCATCTAACAAATGGACTTCTTCAATTCTATTACTTTGTAAATATCTGCTTAAGTTTCCATACACAACTTGATAGTCATTTTCTTTAATTTCTTTTAAATTACTTAACCCTACAGCAATTAGTTTAACGACTTGTCCATTTACGATAATCGCTGTACTAGTGATTTTACCAAGTTCGCTACTAATAATTTGTTGTTTTTTTAAATTTTCAAGTTGTCCGCCTAAAATTTGATCAATTTCATCAAAACTGTGCATTTGATTTAAATGACTTGGACAACCGATTACAATCGGATGTTCATTATTAGAATATGATTCTTTAATTTTTATATTCATCATTAATATCCCCTTTTGTTAAAACATTGAATAACCGCTTCTTCGTAAATTCCTTATAACAAATCCTGCGACAATCGCGCCAATCCATCCTGAACCAAGCATTAATATATCCGCAGTATGTATATGTGTTAAACCTGTAATAAGTTTTGAAAATGCAGTTGCTGGATCTGTAAAGTACATAGCTGTGGAAATTTTATCTACAATTGCAAAAATAACAAATGGATAAAGTACGACCATTAACCAAGTACCTTTTAATAGCATATTTAATATAAAAGCGATTCCAAAAAACAGAACAAAAAATAATGCCATTGATATGATAACTTGCGGTAAAGATATCATAGCTAACCTCCTTTAAAAAAAGAGACCCGCCTAATAGCAGGTCTCTACACTTAATAATGAATCAATTAGAATTTACCTTTTTTATAGGCTAATCCGATACCACCAATTTTGAAAATTGCACGAGTATCGATAACTTTTTTCATGAATGCTGCTTTTTTACCAGTAATTTCACGACCCATAACAACACCAACACCATCATGGCTACCTAATGAGCATACAGTACCTTTGTCATCGTATACGAATGGTTCTGTTTTCTCACCATTGAAGATGTTTTTGATGTTTTTAGCAAGGTGTTCACCTTGTTGCATAGCGATTTGTGCTGTTGTTGGAAGTGGACGTTTGTTGTCTCCTTCACCAGCCATAACAGCTGAACAGTCACCAATTACGAAGATATCATCATAGTTGTCGATTGATAAATCATCTTTAACTACGATACGACCACGTTTAACGCCGTCAAATGATTCTTCCATTAATTTGCTACCTCTAACACCTGCAGCCCAAATAGCTGTGTTAGCTTCTAAAGTTTGTTCTTCGTCGTTAACTTTAACTACGAAACCTTTTTCATTACAAGCAACGATTGGAGTAGAAATTTTGAATTCAACACCACGATCTTCTAAATATTTAACAACGTAGTTCACTAAGTTTTCTGAGAACATAGGTAACATTTTTGGAGCAGCTTCAACACAAGTGATTTTAACTTTAGATTGATCTACACCGTATTTTTTACATAATTCAGGAATGCGTTCTGTTAATTCACCTAATAATTCAACACCAGTGAATCCAGCGCCACCAACTAAGATTGCTAAGTCATTTTCATCTTTTTCTTTAGATGCAGCATAATTAGCAAATTTATCTTCGATGTGTTTAGCAATACGACGAGAAGTGTTAATGTTTTCGATTTGTAAAGCATGTTCTTTCATACCTTCAATACCGAATGTTTCACTTTCAAATCCTAATGCAACAACAAGAATATCATATTCGAATACACCGTTAGATGTTTCAACTGTTTTAGCATCTTTGTTGATTTTTGTTACTTCTGCTTTAACGAAGTTTACTTTATTTCTGTCGATTACATTTGTAATTGGGTATAAAGCATCCTCATAGTTTAAAGTACCAGCAGAAGCTTCGTGTAACCATGTAGCTTCGTAGTGATAATCGTTTTTGTTGATTAATGTAACATCAACGTCTTGGTTTGAAACTAATTTTTGCAATTTAGTTACTGTTTGTAAGCCAGCGTAACCTGCCCCTAATACTAGAACTTTTTTACGTTCAAATCCCATTATTTTCACCTATACTTTCTAAATTTTGTTTGACACTTATAGGAAAGTTGTGTCACTTTGTGTTTTTCCTCACAAATAAAGATAATACTATTTACATACAAGTTTTATTGTATATTTTTATAAAGATAAATTCAAGTGTGACATATCAATTCCTTAGCATTGTTCTGGTGTACCAGAAACATCTCTTGTCTTAAATGAGCTTCCGCAACCACAAGCTGCAATCGCATTAGGGTTGTCAATCGCAAATCCGCCACCCATTAAAGATGTCTTAAAGTCAATTGTTGTACCATTTAAAATTGGTGCATCATTCTTATCTACTAACACTTTCACACCATAAAACTCTAGAACTTCATCATTCTCTGCTGGTTCTTCTTCTGCTGACATCCCGTAAGAAAGTCCCGTACAACCGCCACCTTTAACAGATACTTTCAAATAACCATTTGGCATATCGTTATTTTTCATCATATCTTTAACTTCATAAGCTGCTGCTTCAGTTAATATAACAGTTGACATATTTATTCCTCCTAAAAAATCCAATTTTCTTCTATATGACTATATATATTTTCAAGTAATTCTTCTGGTGTTTCTCCCTTGACCATATCTCCATTGACTAATGCATATAACCCTCTTGCACATGGTCCACAATTTTGTAGACAACCGTATTCCAATACATCTACTTCTGGATCATTGTCGAGCTTGTTAAACACTACATCAGCACCTTTGGCCAAGTTTGAAATACAAAATTCGACAATTGGGTTCAATGTGTTCACCTACTCACTTTTTATTCATTAAACTATTTTAACATTCATTGTAGTTTATGCCAAAAACGATTATACTAAAAGTATACTTATATATTATAAAATATATACATACAAATTTGTAGAAATTTGATTTATGGACAAAGGAGAATAACGATGAAAAGCTTAGTATTATTAGGGGGCGGATACGGTAATATGCGCTTAATGAAAGAAATACTTCCAAGCACATTACCTTCCGATTATTCAATTACGCTGATTGATCGTATGCCATTTCACGGTTTAAAAACAGAATTCTACGCATTAGCAGCAGGCACAAAACCAGATAAAGATATTCGAGTTCAATTTCCAAAAGATAAAAAAATTAATACAGTATATGGGGAAATTACTGATATTGATTTAGACAATCAAATTGTTTCAGTTGGAGATACACGAGTTGATTATGATGAACTTGTAATAGGTTTAGGTTGTGAAGACAAATACCACAACGTACCTGGCGCAAAAGAATATACTTATAGTATTCAAACTGTACAAAACGCACGCAAAACATACCAAGCAATATGTGACTTACCAAGCGATGCAACTGTAGGTATCGTTGGTGCAGGGTTAAGCGGTATAGAACTTGCAAGTGAATTACGTGAAAGTCGACAAGATATCAAAATCAAACTTTTCGATAGAGGTGCACGAATCTTACCTGCATTCCCAGAAAAGTTAAGTAAATACGTAAAAAAATGGTTTGATAAACATAATGTAGAAGTTGTACCAAATTCAAATATCACTAAAGTTGAACCAGGACAACTTTATAACAATGAAGATATTCATAACGTTGATTTAGTCGTATGGACTGCCGGTATACAACCAGTTGAAATCGTTAGAAATCTTCCAGTTGATACTAATGACGGTAGAAGGGTTATCGTAAATCAATATCATCAAATTCCAACATATCCAAATGTATATATTGTAGGCGATTGTGCAGCATTACCACATGCACCAAGCGCATATTTAGCAGAAATACAAGCTGATCAAATCGCTGAAGTCATGAAATTACAATGGGCAAACAAACCACTACCTGAAAAGATGACAGAATTGAAACCACAAGGATTTGTAGGTTCACTTGGTGAAAAACAAGGGTTCGCATATTTAATGGAACAAACTGTAACAGGTCGTTTAGCAAGAGTCATTAAATCAGGCGTCTTATGGTTATATAAATATCATAACGGATAAGAAAAAAGTAGCAGATTACGGCACTGCACCCTTACTAAGGGAGCTCAATAAAAACACTATTTTCTAGGCTGCTAATTCCCTATATTCTATAGGGGATAAGTAGCCTAGTT
>NZ_JAJNHJ010000039.1:0-19942 GCF_022386965.1 Mammaliicoccus sp. B-M6 | reverse complement strand
ATAGAAAAAACACCTCCGTATAAATTCATTTTAATATGAATTCAACGAAAGTGTTTTTATTTTACTCCCACATCCTGGGGTTAGTGCAATTGTGATTAGTTTGTTTTTTTATTTACATCCCATTCTTGATAAAATTGTTCTAAAAAGTTTTCCATAAATAGATGACGTTCTTCAGCGATTTGTTTGCCTCGTTTAGTATTCATTAAATCTTTTAATAATAATAATTTTTCGTAAAAATGATTGATTGCCGTATTCGGTTCATCATGATATTGACCTTCTTGTAGATCATTTAAATTACGCGGTTGTTGAGAAGAAATATGCATAGGTTCTTTAAAATGACCAGCATATTGAAATGTTCTAGCTATTCCTATCGCACCAATCGCATCTATACGGTCTGCGTCTTGGACGATCTTTCCTGCTAAGCTTGTAAGTTTACCTTCATTTTTACCACCGTTATAACTAACATACTTTAGAATATGGATAATCTCTGTTTGAATCGCTTCACTTAACTCCATGTCATTCATCCATTGATAAAGTTGTTGCCACGCTGTATCGGCATCTTTAAATAATTTCTTATCAACAGCATCGTGTAGTAAACTTGCTAATTCAACTACGAATAAATCCACGTCCTCAAACTGTGCAATATCTAGAGCATGATGTCTTACTCTTAAAATATGCTCAAAGTCATGACCAGTTGTATCGTTTTGATGTAATGTTCTAACATATGATTCTGCTTCTTTAATAATCTGTTCTTTATTCATATCTTTCTCCTTAAAAAAACAGGTAGAAAAGTTTGAACAATCATCTCTTCTACCTGTTTAGAATTTATAATAAAGGTGATAGTAAGCGTGCTATACCTTCTTTTAATTTAATCCACGTGCTTCTATTTTCATATCTTTCTACTGTTAATAATGATGAATGCGTCATATCATTCTCATAAGCTAATCGTGAATTCTTTGCGATTTCTTCGTCGTAAATAAAGGCATTAACTTCGAAGTTTAATACGAAGCTTCTATTATCCATGTTTGCTGTACCAATACTTACAACTTCATCATCTATAGCTACCATCTTCGTGTGTATAAAGCCTTTTTCGTATATATGAACTTTAACGCCAGCTTTAATTAATTCACCGACATTGGCAAATGTTGCCCAATAAACAAATGGGTGATCAGGTTTATTAGGAATCATCACATTAACATCTACACCTGATAGGGCAGCAATCTTAATCGCATCTAAAAATGATAAATCTGGAATAAAATATGGTGTTTGAATGTAAATATGCTTTTTAGCTTCAGATATCATTTTTAAATAACCATATTTGATTTGTTCCCATTCTTCATCGGGACCACTTGATGCAATTTGAATACCAACTTTACCGCCAGACTCAACATCAGGGAAGTATTTAGATTCATAGCGCATCTTGTCACGTGTAGATTGTGAGTTCCAGTCCAACATAAACCTAAGCTGTAATGCATTGACTGAGTCGCCTTCTAATTTTAAGTGCGTATCTCGCCAATAACCAAATTTTTTATCTAAACCTAAATATTCATCTCCGACATTAAAGCCACCTACGTAACCAACTTTTCCATCAATCACAACAATCTTTCTATGGTTACGATTGTTCATTCTAAAATTAATGAGAGGGAGTTTAGAAGGGAAGAAACTTGCAACTTCTCCACCTTGAGCTCTAAATTTCTTAAATGAAGATAAATTTAATTTACGTGAACCCATGTCGTCATATAACATTTTAACTTCTAAACCTTCTTGAAGTTTCTTTTCAAGTTCAAATAAAATCTTTTTACCTAAGTTATCCTTCTTAAAGATATAATATTGAATATGGATATATGACTCAGCTTTTCTAATATCTTCAATAAGTGCATCGAATTTATCATGTCCGTCTGTAAACATTTCAACTTTGTTATCAGTTGTTAAGAAAGCTGAGTTATTGTAAAGCAACATATGAATCAGATGCTTATAATTAGAAATCTCAGGCTTATCAATTTCGAAATTATTTTCATCAATTGCTTTGATTTGTTCATTTATGACGTGTTCAAGACCTATTTTATCTTGTTCATCTAAGTTGAAAATACTCTTTCTTTGAATTTGTCTCCCAAATAGTAGGTAAAGTATAAATCCTAATATCGGAACAAATAAAAGCACTAACAACCAAGCCCAAATCGCACCAGCTTCTCTTGGTTCTAAGAAAATGATAATAAATCCAAACACAACATTCAGAATAAATGCTGTAATAAGTAGCACTGATACTATGATGGAAAAATCAAATGAAAAATATGAGAAGTAGTTCATACCAATGCCTCCGTTTCTTTATCTTAAACTAGTATAATACATTTAAATTAAAATTGAAAAGGTTGTATTTGACCCTTCTAAAACATATGCATATAATGATTATGAAAAGGCATCAATTAAAATATCATTTAAATATATAGGAGTGTTATAAATGAAAGAACAAATCATTAATGTTGAAGGTATGTCTTGTGGACATTGCAAACAAGCAGTTGAGGAATCAGTAGGTCAATTAATCGGTGTTAAAGAAGTTGTCGCTAGTCCGGATGATAATCAAGTACGTGTCGTATACGAAGATCCTGCAAGTATCGATAATATTGAAAATGCTATTTTCGATGCTGGATATGAAGTTGTTTAAGATATCATTCATATAATTATTATAAAAAAATAACAAATTAAACAAAAAAATAACAATATAGGCCGAATGAACTATAGTCAAACTACTTAATTTAGAGTAGAATGAACTTAAGGTAATTAAATTGAATAAGAGGTGGTACCCATGAATCAACCTAAGTCAAAGGTAAAGAATGTGGTCAAACTTTTATCATCATTAGGCGTAAACATAACAGAAACTAAGTCACGAATAGAAATAATGCGTAGTTTGCCGAATGTCGCAACTAACAAGTTGAAATAAATTGGTAAACTAAAAAACCGCGTCCTCAAATTGAGGATGCGGTTTTTTTATATGTCGGCTTTTTGGTCGGATTCTGTAAATTTCTCTTTTTCGTGGTAATAGATAGATAGTAATATACCGACACCTGCCATTAATGACCATAAAGCTGATCCACCATAACTTATAAATGGTAATGGGATACCTGTGATAGGTAGTAGTTGAATAGTCATACCGATATTTTGTACAACGTGGAATAGTACGAATGATAAATATCCGATTATAAATACAACATTAAAAGGATTACGTGTCGTAGTAGCCATTCTAATTAAGTGTATGAATAACGCTAAGAAAATAATCAGTACAGCCATCGTTCCAATAAATCCAAATTCTTCACCAATAATTGAAAAAATAAAATCGGTATGGTTCTCAGGAATATAAACTTCACCGTTATTTAAACCTTTACCAAATATTTGACCAGAACCAATGGCTTTTAATGATTCTGTTAAATGGTATCCGTCACCTGAACTGTATGCATATGGATCTAGCCAAGAGTTAATACGTCCTAATTGATACGTCTTAATACCTGAAACTTTCTCAATCACACTTGGTTTAAAAATCATTAATAAAATGATACTTGAACCAATACCGAATAAAGCGATGAATGCTGGTGCGAGTATTCTCCATGTCACGCCAGAAACAACAACGATACCAAGAATAATCGCAATTAATACGAGTGTTGTTCCTAAATCATTTTGCAAAAGTATTAATAACATTGGTATTAATGAAGTTAAACCAATTTTTAGTAATAAATTAAAGTCTCTTGATAAAGATTTGTTGTAAGTAAATCTATTATGTTGATAGATAACGTTAGCTAGCGCAATAATTAAAATGATTTTCATAAACTCAGATGGTTGGATACTGATAGGTCCTAGTCTATACCAACTTTTAGCACCATTAATAATAGGTGTAAAGCTAGATTCAGGCAGGATTAATAGTCCAACTAATGATAAGTTTCCAATTATGTATATAATCCAAACATATTTTCTTAGTGTCTTTGGAGATATGAACATTAAGGCAATGGCTAAAATAAAACCAAGCACATAGTATAAAACTTGTTTAATTAAAAAGTTTGTTTCATATTGTCCGCCAGACATTGCAGAATTGATTATTAAACAACTCGTTCCAAATAAGATAAGAATAATCGTAATTAATCGCCAATCTATTCTTTCTAGAAACGATTTATTTAATGTACGAGTAGAAGTTTCCATTAAAAGACTCCTTTAATTAACACTAAATTTCATAATTTTCATTATAACTTGATTGTACATAAAGTGATACATTTTTGCTATTCAGAAAAGCGTTATTTTTAAAATAGTCATGTTGATACGTGCAACAATAGCTAAAAACATGATAAAATATAGGCTAATAATCTACTTGGAGGCTTATATATGTCTAAAAAAAATATTTGCATTATATATGGTGGGAAAAGTGCAGAGCACGATGTATCAATTTTAACGGCTCAAAATGTGATCAATGCAGTTGATCTATCTAAATACATAATTGATATCATTTATATTACAAATGATGGGGATTGGATTAAAAGCGACCAATCTATCGATGGAAAAGTCGAAGATATTGAACAATTAAAATTATCAAGTGAATCATTAACACCAATATCTAAATTATTAGAAGCGAGTAATGATGGCAACGCATATAGCGCAGTATTTCCATTATTACACGGTCCAAACGGTGAAGACGGTACAATTCAAGGTTTATTTGAAGTATTGGATATTCCTTATGTTGGTAATGGTGTGCTTGCAGCATCAAGTTCAATGGATAAATTAGTGATGAAACATTTATTCGCTCACAGAGGATTACCTCAATTACCATATGTAAGTTTCTTAAAAAGTGAATACGAGAAATATGAACATAATATAGTGGAGCTTATACAAAATAAACTTGAATATCCTGTGTTCGTTAAACCAGCAAATTTAGGTTCAAGTGTTGGAATTAGTAAATGTACGAATAAAGAAGAATTAATTTCTGGTATTGAAGAAGCATTTCAATTTGACCGTAAACTTGTTATCGAACAAGGTGTTGATGCAAGAGAAATTGAAGTAGCCGTATTAGGTAATGATTACCCAGAAACAACTTTACCTGGTGAAGTTATTAAAGATGTACAATTTTATGATTATAAATCTAAATATAAAGATGGCAAAGTTAAACTTCAAATACCTGCTGATGTAGATGAAGAAACAGCAACAACTTTAAGAAATATGGCTATTGAAGCTTTTAAAGCAACAGATTGTTCTGGATTGGTAAGAGCAGACTTCTTCTTAACAGAAGATAATACAATTTATATTAATGAAACAAATGCAATGCCAGGATTTACACAATACAGCATGTATCCATTATTATGGGAGAACATGAACTTAAGCTATACAGAGCTTATAACTAAGTTAATTGAACTTGCTATTGAACGATACGATAACAAGAAGAATATCAAATATAAAATTGACTGAGGGTAAATAGAATGAATATTAATTTACGTAAAATTAAAGAATGGATTGATTGTGACATTCAAGACGAATACCTTGATGTCGTTGTTCAAGGTACATGTATAGACTCAAGAAAAATTGCTAAATCAAATTTGTTTATACCATTTAAAGGTGAAAATGTAGATGGTCATAAATTTGTACGTCAAACACTTGATGATGGTGCAGGTGCATCATTTTGGCAAAAAGATGTACCAAATCCGCCAGAAGGACCCATTATTTTTGTTGATGACACTTTAGCAGCATTACAAAGTTTAGCTAAAGTATATTTGAAATATGTAAATCCTAAAGTTGTCGCAATTACAGGTTCAAATGGTAAAACGACAACTAAAGATATGGTTGAATGTGTATTGAATAAATCATTTAAAGTTAAGAAGACACAAGGAAATTATAATAATGAAATTGGTTGTCCATTGACGATACTCGACTTGGATGAAGATACTGAAGTATCCATTCTAGAAATGGGTATGAGTGGTTTTGGTGAAATTAGTGAATTAACACATTTAGCTGAACCTGATGTTGCCATTATCACGAATATTGGTGAGTCTCATATGCAAGATTTAGGTTCTAGAGAAGGTATTGCAAAAGCCAAATTTGAAATTACAGAAGGTCTTAAAGATAAAGGACTATTCATATACGATGGTGATGAGCCATTACTTAAACCTTTCGTATCTGAAATGAAACATGACAAACTATCTGTAGGGGTAGCGAATGATAATGATGTGATTATTAAAACGAATCAATCATCAAGTCATGGCATCAATTTTCAATTGAATAATAGTCATTTCATTTATCATTTAAATATATTAGGTGAACACAATGTTAAAAATGCCACATATGCAATTCAAGTGGCTAAACATTTAGGTGTAACGGAAGATGTTATTCAAAGTTCTCTAGATGATCTTGTATTAACGGATATGCGCATGCAAAGAATTGAAACTGACCAATATGGTTTACTCATTAATGATGCATATAATGCAAGTCCAACAAGTATGAAAGCAGCAATTGATACACTGCATAATATGGAACAATCGGATAAGACACTTATTCTTGCGGATGTATTAGAATTAGGTGAAATGAGTCAAGAGATGCATGAGCAAGTTGGCTATTATTTAGAACATAAAGCTATACAAACGTTAATCACATATGGTGAAGAAGCGGCTCATATATCAAATATTGCGAAAGCATATATACCTGAAACTTATCACTTTGAGCATAAAGAGGAAATCACAGACTATTTAAAAAATCAATTAAATGAAGACTCTATCACTTTGTTTAAAGGTTCTAGAGGTATGTCACTCGAAACGATTATTAACGCGCTTACATGAAAGTAGGTATCTTGTTTTTACATGGTTATACAGGTGGTCGTTATGAGTTATTACCATTAATTGAATATTTGAGTAGTCGCTATGATTTTATACTTGAAGCGCCGGAATACCCAGGACATGGCTTGAATTTATTGATTAAAGATACAAATGAAGATATGTGGTTTGAGAGAGCGAAACAATCTTATGAAATATTAAGAAAGAAATCAGATAAAGTCATTGTGATAGGATTTTCAATGGGTGGCATTATTGCAGGTTTGTTAGCTAAAATTAAACAACCCGATCAATTAGTGTTAATTGCACCAGCTTTTGAAAATATTAATATACAATACTTGGTTAAGTCACCATATGCATTTATCAATAATATGAGATATGCAGATTTGAAGATTCTTGATTTTATGGTGAGACGTACAATCAAAATAAACTATAAATCATTTGTGGCATTTAAAAAATTACAGCAAAGTGCGCTATATGTTCCAGAACAAATAACAGCGAAAACGTTAATCATTCATGGCACAATAGATGGTCTTGTTCCAATTGAGAAATCGAGAAACTTAGTGAAGAGAATAAAGCATGCACGTCTAGTTGAAATTGATAAAGGACCACATGAAATTTGTTTATCAAAAGTAAATTATAAAGTTTTTTATGAAGTTGAAAAATTTATATTTAAAAATAAATAAAGAAGTGAAACTGTACTAAATCCCTTTTTAGTGCAGTTTTTTTATGTTTTTGTCTATGAAAATTAAATGTAAACGACGATTTAATCGCATTGCGCTATTGGTAAAAGGGTGGTAGTATATAGAAGTTGAATAAAAAAGACGAGATGAATTAACTATATAAAAGGAGAATTATTTTGCAAAAATTTAAAGAATTAGGTATTTCTGAAGCTACCTTAAACGCTTTGGACAAAATGGGATTTACTGAACCAACACCAATACAAATCGAAAGTATTCCACATACATTACAAGGTACGGACGTGCTAGGACAAGCACAAACTGGAACAGGAAAAACTGGTGCATTTGGTATTCCATTAATTGATAAAGTAGCAGATAAACAAGGTGTACAAGCATTGATTCTTGCACCAACACGTGAATTAGCAAACCAAGTGGCAGAGCAATTACGTAGTTTCAGTAAAGGACAAAACGTAAGTGTCGTAACTGTATTCGGTGGTATGCCAATAGACAGACAAATCAAATCACTTAAAAAAGGTCCACAAATCGTAGTAGGTACACCAGGACGTGTGATTGACCACTTAAATAGAAGAACATTAAAAACAGAATCAATTTCTACATTGATCTTAGATGAAGCAGATGAAATGATGAACATGGGCTTTATAGATGATATGAGATTTATAATGTCTAAACTTCCATCTGAAAATCGTCAAACATTACTATTCTCAGCAACAATGCCAAAAGCTATTCAAGAATTAGTTCAAAAATTCATGAAGAGTCCAAAAATTGTTAAAACAATGTCTAACGAATTGTCAGATCCACAAATTGATGAATTCTACACAATCGTTAAAGAATTAGAAAAATTCGAGACATTTACGAATTTATTAGATGTTCAAAATCCTGAATTAGCAATTGTATTCGGTCGTACGAAACGTCGTGTTGATGAATTAACAAGTGCTTTAATTACTAAAGGATACCGTGCTGAAGGTTTACACGGTGACATTACACAAGCTAAACGTTTAGAAGTATTGAAAAAATTCAAAAATGATCAAATCGATATTTTAGTAGCTACAGATGTTGCAGCTCGTGGATTAGATATTTCTGGCGTAAGTCACGTTTATAACTTTGATATCCCTCAAGATACTGAAAGTTATACACACCGTATTGGTCGTACAGGTAGAGCGGGTAAACAAGGTGTTGCCGTTACATTTGTAAATCCAATCGAAATGGATTATATCCGTCAAATCGAAAAAGCTAATAAACGTCAAATGAGCGCTTTACGTCCACCAACACCTGGTGAAGTTATGAAAGCGAAAGAATCAGATGTTAAAGATAAAGTTAAAGGTTGGGTAGAAAGTCCAATCGAAGGTCGCATTGAAAAAATTGCTGAATCATTAATTAAAGAATACGGTGACCAAAAATTAGTTGCTGCATTATTACAAGAATTAATTACTTCTAACAACGATGCAGAAATTCAATTAACATTTGAAAAACCATTATCTAAAAAGTCTAATCATAGAGGCAAACAAGGTAACCGTGGTGGTAACTCACGTGGTAAATCTAGAACTAGATTTGATGGTAAAAACAACAAACGTCGCGGTAATGATAAAAACAATCAATTTGACCGTAACAAAGGTAAAAACAATAAACCAAACAAACAACGTTCAAAAAAACAATTCTCAGGTAGAACATTTGCTGAGCATTCAAAATAAAAACTAAACAAGAAGTGTGTGTAATCTCTAAGGTTACGCACACTTTTTTTATGATATAATACACGTAAATTGAACGATAGAGGAGATTATATGTATAAACCAATACTCGAACACAAAATGCCAAAACAGTCTATAAAATATGAGTATGTAAATCATATTATAAATGTCATAGTTATCTTAGTTTTGTACAGTGTATTTGTATTTTTATGGCATAAATATGATTGGTGGACATTTCTCATTTATATTGTGACACCGATTGCGCTGTTGATCATTGCGATAGGATTTATAAGTCCGATCATACGACTTAAAAGAACATCTTTTGAAATTGGAGAACGGTATATTGAAGTACAAAGCGGGCTTTATTATCAAAAAAGATTTGTACAACCATATGACAGAATACAATATGTAACGATAAAGCACGGACCAATTTCAAGATTGTTTAACATTTACTTTGTCGTTGTTGTAACAGCAGGTAATTTAGAAGTGTTACCAATGGTCAACCGAGTGATAGCTGACCAAACGAGATTAAATATCATGACTAAGGTTAAAGAGGTGACTGATGATGTTTGATCCTCAAAAATTACATCCAATATCTTATGTTAGTGGCTTTTTAGCCAGTTTAAAAGAAAATGTATTTCCATTAATAATCGCTGTGTTTATTGTTGTAACACGCGGACTTGATAATTTTTGGGACCTTACATTTCCAATTGTTCTATTAATTTTTTCACTTATAAGTAGTATTTTTAAAGCAATTAAGATTTACAATACACGTTATTGGATAGAGAATGATCAATTGATTATGACTTGGGGTGTCTTTTCAAAAAATCGTAAAGAGTTAAATATTGAAAGGATTCAGTCTGTTGATACTTCTCAAAATATTGTACATCAGTTGTTAGGTGGCGTGAGTTTAAGTATTAAAACACCGAGTGATGGTATTGAATTAGATACGATTACGAAGTCACAAAGTGATAGTCTTTCAAAATATTTAAAAGAAAGAAAATATGCTATTAAAAATAAAGAGCAAAGCGAAGATGAGTTAAACGAGGAACATGGAACGTCGTCTGATTCTGATCAACGTGATGTTATTAATGAAAAAGAAGAAGTCGTGTTCTTTAGATTATCTACTAAAGATTTATTGAAGATGAGTTTTACAAGTGGTGGCATTTTGATTGTATTTGCGGCACTTGGCTCATTACTTGGATTTTTCACACAAATAATCGATATCGAGGATTATATCAGTCCACTGATTAATCAAGTTGTTAATTTAACATTTGTTATCATATCAATTACACTTTTATTTATTATATTGAGTTATGTAGTTGGATCACTTATTGTATTTATTAAAAATTATAAATATCAATTAACATTTGATGGGGAACTTTTAACGGTTAAATATGGTTTGTTAACTGTTCAAAAGCGTACCGTTCCAATTAGAAGAATACAAGCATTAAAAGAAGAAGAATCTATATTCAGAAGAGTGATCGGATATACTAAAATATCAGCGATAATTACTTCAGATGGACATTTTGAAAATGGAGAAGATACTGATGTAGGAACTGTTACAATCTTGCCATTTATGAAGAAGAAAGAAGCATATCAATTACTTGAAGATATTATTCCACAATTTCAGTTTCATTCCGTTAAAAAAGGCTTACCTAAACAAGGTATTCGTAGAAGAGTGTTCATCCCGACGATTATTCTATTGTTAATAGTGATACCTATCCAAATATATTTATGGTCTTATACTTGGATGATCGGATTAGTAATATTCTTGGTTATGATATTTTATGCAAGTATCATTACGTTGAAATCTGGATATAAAATTTATGACGACTCAATTGTCATACTGAATGCAACACCGTTTGAATATACAACAATTTGGGCGAATAGAAATAAGATTTTAACTTTTGAATTACATGAAAATCCAATTATTAAACGTAAAGATATTGCACATTTCACAATTCAAATAGCATATGGAAATGGTATGTTGTCTAAAGGATTAAGATTTATTAATAAACAAGATACGTTAAATATTTATAAATGGTATAAAGATAAAGGAGGTCACGTAGATGCTTCCTAGATATAGAATGGATAAAAAGGGAATGGTCGTTGAACGTATTGGATCGCTCATTACAATTTCAATACTCATCATCATATTAATCGTCATGGCAGTAATTTTTAATTTATGGTGGACGACAGCTTCAAAATGGTTTCTGCTTATTCCCGTAGTGCTTATCTTTGTAATAGCAATATATGGTTTAATCATCCAGCCTTATTACATGTATAGAAATTTCAGGTATGAAATTAATGATGATGAAATAAACATTAAATCAGGAATTTTTATGATTAGAGAAACAACGATACCTATGGGTAGAATTCAAAATGTTGATTTATATGAAGGATTCATAATGAGAAAGTTTAACCTGGCTAATATTACGTTGTCTACAGCTGGAGGGAATCGAATGATTCAATATTTAAATAAAGAAAAGGCAAATCGTATTAAACACGCAATACAAAATAGAATTGAAAAATGATTTTAATCAGTGAAAATGAAGGTGTTAACGATGATTCAAGGTGTCGGCATAGATTTAGTCGAAATAGAACGTATACAAGATTGGTATACGAAACGACCAGAAATGGTTAATAAAATTTTAACAAAAGATGAAATAAATATTTTTAGCAAAATTAAATTAGAATCGAGAAAAATCGAATTTATCGCTGGTAGATTTGCTGTGAAGGAAGCATTTAGTAAAGCGATGGGTACAGGTATTGGTAAAAAATACGGCTTTCATTCGATTAATTGTTTACCAGATGAAAATGGGAAACCAGAAATAATATGCGAAGGATACCGTGTTCATCCGTCCATTACACACACAAAACATTATGCAGAAGCTATTGTGATTATAGAAAATATTAAGCAAGATTGATTTCTATATGATAAAATACAAATATTATAAGAGGAGGTGCCTTGCTGTTGTCCGAAAAATATTATAGGCCAACTTATATCAACGTCGATTTAAAGGCAATACTAGAAAATTATCAAGCAGTAGGAAGACTTCATCCAAATAAGAAGATTATGGCAGTCGTTAAGGCAAATGGATACGGATTAGGAAGTGTACCAATTGCGACTTACTTAATGAATGAAGGTGTAGACTTCTTTGCAGTTGCGACATTAGATGAAGCAATTGAATTAAGAATGCATGGTATTAAAGCTAAAATATTAGTACTCGGCGTTATTAATACTAAAGATATTAATAAAGCTGTTCAACATAGAGTTGCATTAACCGTTCCGTCAGAACAATGGTTAGATGATGCAATAGAATCAATAGATGATGATTCTGATAAACCTTTATGGATGCACGTAAAAATAGATACAGGCATGGGTAGAATTGGATTAAAAGATATTGAAACTTACCAACATGTCGTTCACAAAATAGAACAGCATGAACGCCTTATATTTGAAGGTGTATATACGCACTTTGCTTCTGCAGACGAACCAAATGATTTTTCTAAAAAGCAATATGAATTATTTGAAGAATTTGTAGAGTCTTCTCAAACACCTGAATATATACATGCTCAAAATTCAGCAGGTGCTTTAAGATATGATGCATCTATTTGTACAGCTGTTAGATTTGGTATTTCATTATATGGATATTATCCATCAAAATATATTCAAGAAATTTCTAATTTAAAATTAAAGCCTTCTGCGCAATTAGTAACAGAAGTTGTTCAAACTAAATATTTAGAACCTGGGGAAACAGTGAGTTATGGTGCAACATTTACTGCTGGTGAACGTATTAAAGTGGCCACATTACCAATAGGTTATGCAGATGGTTACTTAAGAAAGATGCAAGACACACTCGTGAATGTAAATGGTGTGAATTGTCCCGTCATAGGTAGAGTATGTATGGATCAAACGATGATTAAAGTGCCAGATGATGTTCAAACAGGTGATAAAGTCATTCTCATGGATAATGATGTTGATTCAGAACAATCAGCAGAAAAGATTGCTGAAGCGCAAGATACCATTAATTATGAAGTACTTTGTAACTTGAAAAAGAGATTACCACGTATTTATCATGACGATGAAAATGTTGAAATTACGAACGAATTATTAAAATAGCATAGTCAAATAGAGTTACATTTGTTATGATATTAATAACTTAATCAACAAAATTTACATTTATTTTATCTGGAGGTATTTGTTATGACATCTTTAACGCAAAATCGTACACAAAGTTTAGAACAAACACTGAAAGAAGGCTACCGTTCAATGGCCGATTTAAATCTCTCCCTTGCATCTGAAGCATACTATTGTGAATGTGAAGCTTGTGATTCAAATGAATCGCATATAGCCTCTCAGCAAGGTGAATAAATGAGAAGAGGAGATGTATATCTCGCAGATCTTTCACCAGTTACAGGTTCTGAACAAGGGGGAACAAGACCAGTCGTTATTATCCAGAATGATACAGGTAATCGATACAGCCCGACTGTGATTGTTGCAGCAATTACTGGTAAGATAAATAAAGCCAAAATTCCCACTCATGTAGAAATTGAGGCAGCGAAATATAAACTAGACAGAGATTCCGTAATTTTGCTTGAACAAATCAGAACTATTGATAAAAAACGCTTAAAAGAAAAATTAACATATTTATCTGATGCAAAGATGAAAGAGGTCGATACTGCAATTGCCATCAGCCTCAATCTTACTTTGCAACAAAAATTTGATACATTAGGTAATACATAATGAAATTGTTTTAAAAGAATCAATATTACTTTAAAACGTCTTCCGCTTTAGGATTAACCTAAAGCTTTTTTAGTATATTTGAAACGAGGTGACTTCGTGTCAGAACAAAAGAAACAACAGTATCTTCAATTATTACTTGATTATGTTCAAACAAATGATGACGCAATTTTATCATCTTGCCAAACATTTTCAACTGAAGCCATTGAAGATAATGTTTCACCAGAGGAGATAGTACAATTACATGTAAATATTATGGAACAGGAACCAGAACTGACTAAAGAACAAATCATTCGTTCATTTGATGTTCTTTTAGAAGTCATGATAGGCTATGGCTTTACATACCGTGATTATAAGAAGTTATTAAATAAGATTAAAATTCATGATAAAGAAATGGAAGTTGCGTCTAGTTTGCAACAAACAATGCTAAAGCCTCAAATCCCTCAATTTGATAGTATTCAAATTGGGGCAATTTCCGTTCCAGCACAAAAAGTTAGTGGAGATTATTTTAATTTAATTGATCACAATGACGGAACAATGAGTTTTGCAGTAGCAGATGTTATCGGTAAAGGTATACCGGCAGCATTAGCGATGAGTATGATTAAATTTGGCATGGATTCTTACGGTCATTCGCAATTACCGAGTGACGGTTTGAAACGTTTGAATCGAGTTGTAGAAAAGAACGTTAATCAAAATATGTTTGTAACAATGTTCTATGGTCTATATGAAGAAATAAATAATATGCTTTATTATAGTTCTGCAGGCCACGAACCAGGGTACATATATAGAAGTCAGACTGGAGAATTTAAAGAAATGTCTGAACGAGGCATTGTACTTGGTGTTAATAAACATACACGTTATAAGCAAAGTGAAATAAAAATAGAATTACAAGATATGATTATCGTGTTTACTGACGGTGTAACAGAACTGCGCAATCAACAAAATGAATTTATCAAAACGACAGATTTATTAAGTATGATTGATGAGTATAAACAACTACATCCGCAAGACATTGTCCAAATCTTATATGAAGAGCTTGTTAAACTACAGAATCCAAATAAAAGAGATGATTTAACGATATTAATTGTTAAAAGAGTTAAATAGTTGTAAGTTAAAAATATTTAAGATGTGTTAAATAAGATTAAACATTTTAAAAACGGGTAAAAATAAATGATGAAAGTCTAATACATTTAGGGGTGTAACAAGGAATGAATCTTAACATTGAAACTACTGAACATGAAAATTACTATGAAATTAAAGTTGGCGGAGAACTGGATGTGTACACTGCGCCTCAACTTCAAGACGTATTACAACCGATTAGACAAAAAGGAACACATGATATACATGTTAATTTGGAGAACGTAAGTTATATGGATTCTACTGGTTTAGGTTTATTTGTTGGCACATTAAAATCACTCAATGAACATGATAAATCACTATATGTGCTTGGTGTATCTGATAGAATTGAGAGATTATTTGATATTACAGGACTTAAAGAATTAATGCATGTCAACAAAGGAACGGAGGTATAATGAGATGACATCTAACTATGATTATATAGAGATGAGATTCCCTGCAGCTCCAGAATATGTTGGACTTGTCAGATTAACATTATCTGGCGTGTTTAATAGAGCTGGTGCTTCATATGAAGATATTGAAGATTCAAAAATTGCAGTGTCAGAAGCGGTAACAAATGCAGTGAAACACGCATATAGTGATAAAGTTGAAGGTGAAATATTAATAGGTTACCTTGTATTTGAAGATAAAATAGAAATCATTGTATCAGATTCAGGTAAAAGCTTTAATTATGAAGAAGCTAAAAAAGTGCTTGGACCATACCAAGAAAGTGATAATATCAATTTCTTGAGACAAGGTGGATTAGGACTATTTCTTATTGAGTCATTAATGGATGAAGTAAGTGTCCAAAAAGATGCTGGTGTTACAATAAGTATGACAAAGTATTTATCTAAAGAGCAGGTGCAAACACATGACGGAAGAGTCCAAAGTTTATAATGAAGTTTCTCCAGAAGACATTAATGCTTGGATAGCAGATTACCAAGAAAATGATAATAGTGAAGCTCAAGAAAAGCTAGTATTACATTATCAGAAATTAGTAGAATCTTTAGCATATAAATATTCTAAAGGCCAAGCACATCATGAAGATCTTGTTCAAGTTGGTATGGTTGGTTTATTAGGTGCTATAAAAAGATTCGATGTTTCATTTGAAAGAAAGTTTGAAGCATTTTTAGTTCCAACTGTAATTGGTGAGATAAAGAGATATTTAAGAGATAAAACTTGGAGTGTACATGTACCTAGACGTATTAAAGAAATTGGCCCTAAAATAAAAAAGGCAAATGAAGAATTGACCAATGAATTAGGAAGGTCACCTAAAATTATTGAAATTGCAAATAGACTAGAAGTAACAGAAGAAGATGTCCTAGAAGCAATGGAAATGGGTCAAAGTTATAATGCCTTAAGTGTTGACCATTCTATCGAAGCGGATAAAGACGGATCGACCGTTACGTTGTTGGATATTATGGGAGAATCAGAAGAAGGTTATGATTTAACTGAAAAAAGAATGATATTAGAAAAAATTCTGCCTATTTTAACGGATAGAGAAAGAGAAATAATTCAATACACCTTTATTTCGGGCTTAAGTCAAAAAGAGACCGGAGAAAAAATAGGTCTCAGTCAAATGCATGTTTCAAGACTTCAAAGAACAGCAATAAAGAAATTAAAAGAAGCTGCAATGAAATAAATAATATATTAGTAGAGCCAGAAACATTTCAAATGTTTCTGGCTTTCTTATTTCAAAATCAAAAATGGTTATATTCTATTTATGTTAAAATAAAATATAACCATTTTTAGGAGGCAATTATGAATCAAGAACTAATAGAAATCATAAAGAAAAATCATCCTTTTACAGAAAAACAAATTAAAACTGTACTAGAATTACTAGAAGATAAGAATACCGTGCCTTTTATAGCAAGATATAGAAAAGAATTAACTGGTGGTCTTGATGAAGTTGAAATTAAACAAATTGAAAATGAATATACATATGCACTTAACTTGCATAATAGAAAAGAAGAAGTCATTAGATTAATTGATGAACAAGGTTTATTAACAGAAGACTTAAAAAATGATATTTTAAAACAAACAAAATTACAAAGAATAGAAGATTTATATCGACCATTTAAGAAAAAGAAAAAAACAAGAGCTACAGAAGCAAAACGAAAAGGTTTAGAACCTTTAGCTAAATGGATACTTGAAGGTACTTCTAATATTGATTTAGTAGAAGAAGCTTCAAAATATATTACTGAAGAAGTTACATCTCATGAAGCTGCCATTAAAGGTGCACAAGATATTATAGCTGAAATGATTTCAGATGAGCCAAAATACCGTAAATACATTTTAAATAGTGTTGAAAGACAAGGTAAATTAGTGACTGAGAAGAAAAAGAAAGCTGAAGATGAGAAAAATATTTTTGAAATGTACTATACATATGAAGAACCAATTAAGAAAATAGTACCTCATAGAGTTCTAGCTATTAACCGTGGAGAATCAGAAGGTATATTGAAAGTAGGATTCGAAATAGATACTGCTTCATTAGAAAGTTATTTAACAACTCAATTTGTGAAAAAAGAACATAAACATATTGAAGTGATTAAAGAAGCCATTCAAGATAGCTTGAAAAGATTAATCTTACCTTCTATTGAAAGAGAGATTAGAAGTGAATTAACACAAAAAGCTGAAGAACATGCAATTGAGATCTTCTCTGAGAATTTAAAAAACCTTTTATTGCAAGCACCATTAAAAGGTAAAAAAATACTAGGACTAGATCCAGCATACAGAACGGGTTGTAAGTTGGCTGTTATTAATGAATATGGCTCATTTGTTGATAAAAATGTGATATATCCTCATCCTCCAGTATCTAAAACTGATCAAGCGGAAAAGATATTTGTAGATATGATCAAGAAACATAATATTGAATTAGTTGCGATTGGTAACGGAACGGCAAGTAGAGAATCAGAACAATTTGTAGCTGAAATGATTAAAAAGCATGACTTACCTTGCCAATTTGTGATCGTTAACGAGGCGGGTGCTTCGGTTTATTCAGCTTCAGATATAGCTAGAGAAGAATTTCCTGATTTTAAAGTTGAAGAGAGAAGTGCTGTATCTATAGGTAGACGTGTACAAGATCCATTAAGTGAACTTGTTAAAATAGATCCTAAATCAATCGGTGTCGGTCAATATCAACATGATGTAAATCAAAAAGCACTAAGTGAAACTTTAAAATTCGTTGTGGAAACTGCCGTTAACCAAGTTGGTGTTGATGTGAACACTGCATCTCCATCGTTACTAAGTTATGTATCTGGTCTTAGCAATACAGTTGCAAATAACATTATTAAATTCAGAGAAGAAAAAGGTGTTATTACACATCATTCAGAAATAGCTAAAGTTCCAAGATTAGGTAATAAAACATTTGAACAAAGTATTGGATTTTTAAGAATACTAGATGGAAGCGAACCACTTGATAAAACCGCTATTCACCCTGAAAGTTATGAAGCGGCTTATGCGTTAATTCAACATGTTGGTTTACAAAAAGAAGATATTGGTTCAGATGTATTAAAAGAAAAACTAAATAAATTAGATATACAAGATACAAGTGAAAATTTAAATATAGGTATACCGACACTTGAAGATATCATTGCTTCTTTAATAGCACCTTTAAGAGATCCACGAGATGAATTCGAAACACCAATTTTAAAGTCAGATGTTCTTTCTATGGAAGACTTGAAACCAAATATGGCTTTAAGTGGTACAGTACGAAATGTAGTAGACTTTGGTGCGTTTGTAGATATAGGTGTAAAACAAGATGGTCTTGTTCATATTTCTAAATTATCTAAAGGATATGTTAAGCATCCTATGAATATTGTAAGTGTAGGAGATATAGTTGATGTTTGGGTATTAGATGTAAACCAAGATAAACAAAAAGTATCATTAACTATGATAGACCCTAATGGACAATAAGACACTTCAAGAACTTGTGTCTAATATATCAATGGAATATTTTAATAAGCCTTTTAAACACAATGCAGTATTTAACAAAAGGTTAAGAACAACTGGTGGAAGGTATCTATTAAAAAGTCATGATATAGAAATTAATCCGAAACAATATGAACATTTTGGTGTTGAAGCACTAATAGATATTATTAAACATGAACTTTGTCATTATCATTTACATATAGAGGGTAAAGGATATCAGCATAAAGACAAAGCTTTTAAAGATTTAAGTAACGAAGTAGGTGCACCACGATTTTGTAAAGCCGTTCAAAGTTATAAAGAACGTGCTAACTATTTATATCAATGTGGGCAATGTAAAACAGAATTCAAACGTATTAAACGTGTTAATACACGTAAATATAGATGTGGACGATGTGGTGGAAAGTTAAAAAATATAACATAAAGAATAATTGGGAAAGTACTACACTAAAAATATGCGAGTGTAGTACTTTTTATTTAAATTTTTAATAAAAAAGCATTGACGAAATAATAGATCCAGCGTATTATAGTTAATGTTGCTTGAACGAAACGTAACAAATAATAAGACAAGTTATTCAATGTAAAATTACATTGAAAAGTTAAATATTTGTATTGACTTTGTAAACTTAATGTAATATACTTAATGACAGTAACTTAAATAACAAATTGATTGAGTACTGCAAACCATGCGCGGTCGTGGCGGAATGGCAGACGCGCTAGGTTGAGGGCCTAGTGGGAGAAATCCCGTGGAGGTTCAAGTCCTCTCGGCCGCACCATTCATCAATTTTAATATAGCTAAGCGGGTGTAGTTTAGTGGTAAAACCTCAGCCTTCCAAGCTGATGTTGTCGGTTCGATTCCGATCACCCGCTCCAAATTATTTTATAATGAACATTGAAAACTGAATGACAATATGTCAACGTTAATTCCAATAATTGAGTACTGAAAGTACTTCAGAGTGATTGGCTTAACCAATC
>NZ_JAJNHJ010000038.1:0-20096 GCF_022386965.1 Mammaliicoccus sp. B-M6 | reverse complement strand
TAGGCTACTTATCCCCTATAGAATATAGGGAATTAGCAGCCTAGAAAATAGTGTTTTTATTGAGCTCCCTTAGTAAGGGTGCAGTGCCATTATATCTCACTCGCTTTTTTTATGCTTTTTGTGTCTTTGGTTGTTTCTTAATTGTTAAACAAATTAGGAATGCAATAAAGCTTAATGCACCTGCTACATATAAACTAGATACGACATTAAAGTATGATACGAATATCCCACCTAATAATGAACCAGCACCTATTCCTGCATTTAAACTAGACATGTTCCAACTCATTGCTGCACTTGTATCTCCTTCAATTTGAGAGATAATACCGATTTGGATAGGTGGATTTGATCCCCATTGGACAATATTCCAAGCAAATACACCAATTAATGTAATAACAAGTATCGGTAAGAATTGTTCAAATACAAGCATGAGTACTGTATAAGTACTTAATGAAATTAATAGCCACTTTTTACTACCTAATGCATCTGTAATATATCCACCTAATGAAGTACCAATAATTGCACCGATACCTGCAACAAGTAGTACGAGTGATACAATATTTAAATCATATCCATACACAGATAATAATGGGCTAATATACGTTACGACAACATAATTTGCCGCTAATATAAGGAAAGTAATGCTTAAATATTTTACAATTTCTAAAGGATGAATGACTTTGTAATCTTGACTTTGACTAGAAGATTCTAGCGTATCAATTTTATTGCTTGCGACATTAAAAATAATAAGTATAAGCGCAATAATACCAACTGTAGAAATAAACACAAATGACATTCTCCAACCTACTAAGTCTCCTATTTTAGTACCTAGAGGAACACCAAGTACATTCGCTGCACTGAAACCAGTATAAACTAAACCAATCATTTTCCCGCGTTCGCTTGGTTTTGAATACACAACAGTTAAAGATAAGATCTTCACGACAATAATTGCTGCAGCAGCTGAAGATAATATTCGACCTATTACAAGTATTGTAAAGTTAGGTGAAATCGCAATAATCCCATTTCCTAAAATAAATATAATCATACTTACTAATAATACAGTCTTTGGTGAGACATTCTTAGTCAGTTTAACAAGTATGGGTCCGCTAATTGCGAATGTTAATGCATAAACTGTTACAAGTTGTCCTACAATTGCTTCTGATACATTCAAATCTTTACTCATTAAAGTAAGTATACCTGCAATCATTAATTCAACCATTCCCACAACAAATACGCTTAACATAAATGTAATTAATCGAGGTTTCGACATCATATAACTCCTTCTCTTTGACATATAATCATGATTATAACAGTGTGATTTGTAAAAATACAGATAAAATTTAATACCCGAACAATCAGAAATGTAAGGTGTTTTTAAGGTATAAATTGAAAGAATTAATTGGAATTGATCTATATATTATACGGATAATAAATAGAAGTTTGAAAATTTAAAATTTTTAAAGAAAAAATATAATAAATACATTGGTATATTATGATTAATAATTCTTTTATTTTTACTAAAAATAATGACAGCGCTTACATAAAAATATATAATAAAATTAGAGATGAATAGTATTGAATATTTATTAATTATTGTGTATAGTTAGTCTTGCGTAAAGGAGAGAAAGTATGAAAGAGACGAGCGTTTTAGTAGGAAGGTTAAAGTTTATTATATTATCACTGTTAGGAATATATTTATTTTTAGTACCTGTAACAGTAACTGATGATAAAGGGGAGAAGGAAACAAGTTTACCTGTTGCATACCTTGCAAATACAGCTTTAGATTGGATCGGTGACTATGCTGGACTAATTATTATGCTTTTAATTAGTTTCTCTGCAGTAATGACATTAATCTATTCTACGATATTCAGTACTTCTACTAAGAGATCTATAACGAATGAATTATTTAACGTCAATTGGATTTGGGTCGTAATTAGAATAATAGGTGCGATATTTGCAATATTTATTTATTTCGATTTCGGACCAGGGGTAGTTGTAAATGAAAATACCGGATTAATGGTTTACAATGATTTATTACCAACATTACTTGCCGTATTTTTCTTTGCAGGTTTGTTCTTACCCTTATTAATGGACTTTGGTTTATTAGAATTTTTAGGACCAATGTTTGCACCAATTATGAGACCTGTATTTAAATTACCTGGTAGATCAACTGTTGATAATCTAGCATCATTTATTGGTGATGGAACTGTAGGCGTTATGATTACAAGCCAACAATATGAACAAGGATTTTATACACGTAGAGAAGCAACTGTCATTGCGACAACATTCTCTGTTGTATCTATTACATTTGCAATTGTCATTGCTCAAACAATCGGCTTAATGGATTATTTCTTTAAATTTTATTTATCAGTTATTTTAGCTTGTGTTGTAGCAGCGTTTATAATGCCTAGAATTTGGCCACTTAAACAAATTCCAGATAAGTATTCAAACGGAAGCACTGAGCAATTAAATGAATCAATTCCTAAAACACATAATCCAATATCATGGGGATTTGAACAAGCAACTCAAAAAGCTGTAAAATCACCTAACCTTAAACAATTCTTTATTAACGGTGTGAAGACCGTGTTGGATATGTGGTTAGCAGTACTACCAGTGGTTATGACAATCGGTACTTTAGCAACTATTGTTGCTGAATATACACCAACATTTAGTATATTAGGCGCACCATTTGTACCATTATTAGAATTAATGCAAATACCATATGCAAAAGAAATGTCTGAAACATTATTAATCGGTTTTGCTGATATGTTCTTACCATCATTACTGATTAGTAATGTACCAAGTGATATGACAAGATTTATCGTAGGTGCTTTAAGTATTTCACAATTAATATATTTATCAGAAGTAGGGGGCGTTATACTCGGTTCGAAAATACCAGTAAGCCTAGGGAAACTATTTATGATATATATTATGCGTACAATTATAGCGCTACCGATAATCGTTATATTAGCTCATATATTCTTCTAAATTTAAATAGCGACAGAGGCATGATGTGCCCCTGTCGTTTTTGTATGTTTGGGAATGGTTGGGGGAGATGAGGCGGTTTTGAGTCTTGGCTTAAGTACTGAGTAAAGCCATGAGATTGTCCAAATTATAGCTTAAGCACCAAATAAACTCACATCTTTCCCATTCCACTCCCATAACAAAAAACAAACTGAACTGTATAAGTTCAGTTTGTCCATATTTCGATTATTTTGGATCGATTGTTGTTTCGACTTTAGCGATTGCGATTTCAGATCCTAACATTGGGGATTCGCCTTTGTCTTTATTATTGTCTCCGCCGCGACTATGTGCTTGTTTAAATGCATCGCTCGTTTTCCATGCTTCGAAGTCTTCTAGTTCTTCCCACCACATATTTACATGTAATTCGTCATTGTCATCAATGTCTTGCATGTTCCAAGTTTCGACTTTAATGAAACCTTTCATTTCTTGCAATGCGCCACCTTTAGTAAACATTGGTGCTAATTTTTCTGCATAACCTTTTTTCATTTTAATTCTATTTGTTACAACATACATAGTGATCTCTCCTATTCTTTTGGTGTTGGGTTAGTAGCCCAGATTTGTGCTGTCTTCATAAATGTTCTTGGTTGTAGTTTCAGTTGTGATACAACTACGTCTGCTATATCTTCTGGATGCGTCATCGTATCTTCTTGTAATTGTGTTTCTCCTATTAAATCTGTTAATACGGCAGAAGGGGTTAAATATGACACTCGAATGTTATGTTTTCTCATTTCTTGCATAATACCTTCAGTCATACCAATTACCGCATATTTAGTAGCAGAATAGATACTGCTTGTTGCACTGGCTTTTAAACCAGACATTGAAGCGATATTTATAACATCTCCGCTTTTTTGTCTTACGAGATGTGGTAATGCTTCTTGTAAGACGTAGTATATACCTTTAACATTTGTTTCAAATAATTGATCAAATTCAGATTCACTTACTTCTAAAAATGAATTATTCTTCATAATACCTGCATTATTAATCACGATATCTATAGAGCCTAATGCATGGTATGAATCTTCTATGAAACGTTGCACATCTTTTTGGTGCGCAATATTGGTTTCTTTATAAAATACTTTGACGTCATATTGTTTAAGTTCATCGGCTGTTGCTTTTAAAGTATCAATATTTCTACTTGCAATTGCGACGTTGACGCCTTCATGAGCTAATGCAATCGCGATTGATTTACCGATACCTTTAGAGCCACCTGTAATGACTGCATTGAGCCCTTTTAAGTCTCTTAACATATTGATCATCACTCCTTTCTTATATGTTAGCATGCTTTAAAAATGTATCATAATAATTCAATTTGAAAATGCCATATAAATAACACCACGAAGTCAGTGTAATATGACTTCGCGGTGTTTATTTAAAATGCCTGAAAGTTTGAACTTAAGCTTCTTTAGTGAGCTCGTTGTAAACTTTCTTATCAGCATGTGTATAAATAATGTATTCTTTATCATTTGTTTCGATAATCACACGATTTGTTTTGCCAAAAGTTGAGCCAATTCTTACGATATGATCTTGGGCTTCATTAGACAAAGCGTGAATATCTTGATCCTCTTTAATGTTTTTAATTTCATTATTTGGAATTGTAATGTCCGCTACTCTCCATTGAATATGAACTTGATTATTGTCCTTTGATACTCTCATTGCCATATCTAAACACATCCTTTTGTTTGATGACTACATCATAACGTATTATGTATCCGTTTTCAATAGAAAAACGAGAAAATGTGTTATATTTTTTGTTTATTATGTCATACTAATTAATAAAAGTATTTTTATGCAATATATTGAATAACTATTTACAAATAGAATCGTATGCTGTAATATTATCTTTATAAATAAATAAGGAGCTGGTTTCATTGGGACGAAGTTATCTATGTTAAAAGAATTAAACAAGACAAGTTTTTTAAAAGAAGTTGATTTTTCTAAAGCAGAATTAGAATCACTTATTGATTTGGCAATGGAATTAAAATTCAAAGAAAAGCATCAGATCCCTCATCGTTATTTAAACGGGAAACATATCGCTTTATTATTTGAAAAGCAATCAACAAGAACACGTTCAGCTTTCACAGTAGCTGCAACTAAAATGGGTGCAAGTGTGTCTTATTTAGGTAAAGAAGATTTACAACTAGGTAAGAAAGAATCTGTAGAAGATACAGCAGTCGTACTTGGATCAATGTTTGATGGTATTGCTTTTAGAGGATTTGAACAAAAGACAGTAGAAGACTTAGCTCAATATTCCAACGTACCTGTCTGGAATGGCTTAACAAATGAGTGGCATCCTACACAAATGTTAGCGGACTTTATGACAATTAAAGAATACTTTGGTACATACGAAGGAAAGACTTTGACATTTATAGGAGATGGACGTAATAATGTTGC
Organism: Mammaliicoccus sp. B-M6; assembly: GCF_022386965.1. NCBI lineage: Bacteria > Bacillati > Bacillota > Bacilli > Caryophanales > Staphylococcaceae > Mammaliicoccus > Mammaliicoccus sp. B-M6. Next base: position 14,684 of record NZ_JAJNHJ010000038.1, on the reverse strand, counting down.
GAACTCATTGCTCGTTACGAGTGCAATTTTAGGTGTGAATATTCATATTGTTGCACCATCATCACTTCAACCAAATGAAGAAGTTCAAAATATGGCATTGTCATTTAGTAAAGAATCTGGAAGTGAGATATTAATTACAGATAATATCCAAGAAGGTATTTACGGCAGTGATATCATATATACAGATGTTTGGTGTTCAATGGGTGAGGAACAACAATTGGAAGAACGCTTTGAATTACTTAAAGATTACCAAGTAAATCAAAACTTAATTAATTTAACTGGTAAAAATGAAACTTTATTTTTACATTGCTTACCAGCTATTCATGATTTAAATACTGAAATGGGTGCGCTATGCTTCGAAAAGTTTGGTGTAACATGTATGGAAGTGACAGATGACGTATTTAGATCAGATTATTCAAAAGTATTCCAACAAGCAGAAAATAGAATGCATACAATTAAAGCATTATTAGCTACAACTTGTGGCGATATATATTAACGAATAAAGGCTGAGACATCCATGAATGTCTCAGCCTTTTATTGTTAACGAGCTTCTTTTGTTAATTTTTTTCTATTGCGATTAAGTTCTACATATTTACTGTAACTATAAATGATAATACCTGCCCAGATAAATATGAATGTAATAAATTGATCAACATCGAAATGTTCGTTCAATAAGAATATACCGATAAAGAACATGATAGTTGGACCAATATATTGAATAAAGCCTGTTAATGATAGTGGTATTCTTCTTGCGCCAGCACTAAATAAAATAAGTGGAACAGCTGTAACAGCACCAGAAAGTAATAACCATCCGCTTGAACTGTTCATACCAAATGTAATGGCGTTGTGTTGTGATAAGTAGAAGATATAAATAAGTGCTGCTGGTAATGTCACGATACATTCTATCGTAATACTACTAAATGCATCGATATCTACAACTTTCTTGATCAATCCATAAAGCGCAAATGATGTTGCGAGTAATATTGATACGAACGGAAATTCTCCGACTTGAAAAGTCATATAAATAACACCAACAAATGCTAATAGAATAGCTACCCATTGAGCTTTTGAGAATCGTTCGCCTAAGAAAATAAAGGCTAGGAAAATACTCATTAAAGGATTGATGTAATAACCAAGACTTGCTTGTAGCACATGGTGGTTATTAACTGCCCAAATAAATGTACCCCAGTTCACTGTAATTATATAACCAGCGATGATAATAGCGAATAGCATTTTCTTTTGTTTAAATAGCTTAATCGTTGCTGCTTTGAACATTGGAAATTGTTTTGTAAATAATAACAGTAATAACATGAATACTGCTGACCATATAATACGATGTGCTAAAATTTCGAATGGTCCAATTTCACTTACGAGGTTCCAATAAATTGGTAGGACACCCCAAATAACATATGCAAATATTGCATATATAATACCTTTTTTAAATTCTGACATGATTTAGGACTCCCACTGTGATTGAATGACTTCTGCTTGATCGTGATAAATATTCGATGCGATATTCGCAAGTAATCTTGCAGTTCGATTATCTATATCGAATCTTGGTGATAGCTCAGCAATACTAATGCTTGAACTTTTGTTTGAGTTTGTAACTAATTGTAAAATTGTTTGAACGATTTGAGGTTGTAATCCCATAATACAAGGTGCACTTACTGCAGGTGCATAACTTACATCTATAGAATCTGTACATAATGTAATGAGAATTTCATCATATCCTTCAATGAATGAATTAATAGAAGTAATTGTTTCTATCGATAAATGGCTACGAAGTTCATCTTCACGAATGTATTGGACACCGTATTCATCAGCTCTTTCGAAGAGTGCTTTTGTATTACCATTTTTCTGAATACCTAGTACGAAATAACCAACTTGATCATCTTGATCTAAAATCTGTTTAAACATTGTGCCAGAAGATGGTTTTTCGTCGTAATCTCTCATATCAAAATGTGCGTCTATATTGATGATGCCAATTTTTTTGTCTTTGTTGGCTTTTCTTACACCTAAATAATGGCCATATAATACTTCATGACCACCACCGATAATAACTGTAAAGTCATTATGCAATAATATGTTTGAGATTTTATCTCCAAGTTCTGATTGCGCTTCTTCCATTTTATTTTTGTGGCAAATGACATCTCCGTAGTCAGTTAAATGTAAGTACTCATTATGTATTGGTAAAGGACTTAAAGCTTTTCTAAAATGTTTAGGACCGTCTACTGCACCTGGTCGACCATTATTTCTAGAAACACCTTCATCGCATTCAAAACCTATAAGTGCCATATTAACTTGATGTTCGAATTCTTTCTTTGGTGTAATGTCTTCTTTCTCAATATGAATTGAGTCAACGATTTGATGAAATCTAAAAGCAGAACGCAATGTTGTGCTATCTGTTCTACCTGTCCACTCATCCTTTTTAACATTTCTATACATATTTAATACCTCCTACATGTTACAATAGTTTTTACTAATGTTAGTTTATCATGTATGATATTCTTATGTTTTATTAAATGCTTAATTATTTTATAAGAAAGAAGTGTCTTTAATGAATAGTAAGAAAGAAAAAGCAAAAAGGCCGAGGAGTGATTCTATGAAATGGATTTATGGTCTCTTAACAGTTTGCTTATTATTTCTAGTAGCATGTGACAACCAAACTTCTAAGAATAATGAACATAATGATAACGAAAAATCATCTGAAACGACTACTGAGAAAAAAACAACTTCAGAATCGACAGGTGAAGATGTTAAAACTAAAGAAGAAAAATCAAAAACAAATAATAATGATAACAATCAACAATCTACAGATGAAATTCCAGTAGAAGAAAATGTAAATGGTGTTAAACCGAACAATCATAATGAAACTGAAAACTTTGATACAGAAGCTTATACAGTAGCTAGAAATTGCTTATTAAATCAAGGTAACTCTCAAGCAGAATGTGATAAAGCAGAAAATACAATCGAATTTACGAGAGCTTGGCAAAATTTATCTCGTGATGGTTATTTATGTAATGATGATGGCTGTACATTACCTAAAGAAAACGATCAGAATAATCAAGGTCATCAAGATCAACATCACTCAAATACAAATGAAGATTCAAACCAAGATTCAAATCAAGGATCAAATGAACAAAGTAATGAACCATACGAAGAGGATAATAATCAAGCAGATCCATCTCGAAACACGAATCAACAAGATGAGAATACAAATAGTGAAGGGCAAAGTCAAAATCGCTCTCAACAATCAAGCAACAATGAATCCACTCAAAGTGATCATCAACAAGAAACACAATTAAATAAAGCAAGCTAAATAAAAAAACGTTCATCGAATTAGATGAACGTTTTTTTAATTGTGAAATAAGGGGGTTATTTCAACAATGGTATAGGGTTATGTTTAATATGACTTACAACTATAGTTTAACAGGGATTAAGAACAAATCAATACTTATGTGATTCTTTTCACAATTTTGTCATTTGAATTGCAATTATGTGAGGTATATCACTATAAAGTCACAAAGTGTTCGTATACTTGTTCGGTATTTTGTGGTAAAATAAAATAAAGTAATTGAAAAGAGGAAACATTAATATGACAGGAAAAACACATCTTTCATGCGGTATATTCATCGGGTCATCATTAAGTATTTATTATGGAGAAGATATTTTTACATCATTTACGATTGTAAGCTTATGTGGTGTAGCGAGTTTGGTCCCAGATATTTGTCATTTCAAAAGTAATCTAGGTAAGAAAATATTTCCTATCAGTTTTATTATTAGGTTAATTTTTGGACACCGAACGTTTACCCATTCATTATTATTTCTATTTTTAATATTTTGGGGATTGAGAACAATACCCGCACCAGAACCATATTTAGTTTCGATTATATTGGGGATGTTATCGCATATCATTTTAGATATGTTAACACCAAGAGGGGTTAAACTATTTTACCCTTTAAATGTCTCAGTTAAATTACCCATTGTATTTAGAACTGGCGGTGTTATGGATTTAAGCTTATCATCTGCATTTACCATTATCACAGTCATTTTATGGTGGAAAGATATTTATCGATTGTTTATATAAAAAAAGAAGCTAAGACAAAAGGTAGTGTCTTAGCTTCCATTAAACATTATGTTATTTTCCGAATTTACCTTTTAAATCCTCGCCTTTTTCTTTAGCAAAGTCTTTACCTTTTTCAGTATATTCGTCTTTATTCTCTTCTAAATGATCCTTACCTTTTTCAACTGCTTTGTCTTTTGAATCATTAAACTTATCTCCTAAACTCATAATAAAATCCTCCTTGGCCTATTATATATAGGAATATTTTGTGCTTAAAGCAACACATTATTATAAATACCCATTTAATTTTAAAATAATCATTTTAATTATAAATTTTTTATGATATTTTTAGACAAATCGTTCTAAAGTCGTATAATAAGAATGAGTCAAATTTTCGGAGGTATTATAATGTTAGATGAAACAAACCTGAAAGAACATGGTCAAAATCACATTTTAGAATATATTAAAGTGATGAGCCAAAGCGAGAAAGAACAATTAGAATCTGATATTAATCAATTAGATTTAGATGAAATAGATAAACTATATCAAGATGTATACATAAATAGAAAGACAATAGATGTTGCAGATAATATAGAACAAGTTGAGTTTGAAGTTAAAGATCAACTTTCAGAAGAACAACTGAAATCTTACCGTTCACTTGGTGTACAAGCGATTAAAGATGGTAAATTTGCGGTATTATTAATGGCTGGTGGACAAGGTACAAGATTAGGTCATGTAGGACCAAAGGGTACATTCTCATTCAATAACAAAAGTTTATTTGAAAGACAAGCAGAGCAATTAAAGCAATTAACAGAAGAAGTTGGTACACCAATTCATTGGTATATCATGACAAGTGACGTGAATCATAAAGATACATTGTCATTTTTCTTAGAAAATAAATACTTTAATTATGATGAAAATTATATTCATTTCTTCAAGCAAGACCACATTGTATCTTTAACGACGGACGGTCAATTAATTTTAGATACAAATAGAAGAGTGATGCGTACACCTAATGGTAATGGTGGTGTATTCAAATCTCTAGAGAAGACAAAGTTACTTGCTGAAATGAAAGAAAATGGCGTGGAATACTTATTCTTAAACAACATTGATAATGCGCTCGTAAAAGTGTTGGATCCTGAATTTGTTGGATTTACAGTAGAACATAATAGTGACGTGACAACTAAATCTATCAAAGCGCATAGCGGAGAAAAAGTTGGTCGTCTTGTATCAATAGATGGTAAAAAGCGTGTATTAGAGTATTCTGAGCTATCTGAAGATGATGTAGATAAACTAGAGAATGCTAACATTGGTATTCATGTATTTAAATTAGATTTCCTTATAGAAGCGGCTTCTAAACCATTACCGTATCATTTAGCAGTTAAGAAGTTAAAACAATTAGATGAAGACTTCAGTGTTGTAGAAGAAGAGTCATTGAAATTCGAATTGTTTTATTTTGATATTTTCCAATATGCAGAATCATTTGCTACTTTACAAGTAGATAGAACGAAAGAATTTAGCCCTTTAAAGAACAAAGAAGGACAAGACAGTATTGAAACAGCGCAAAGAGATTTAGAGAACAATCAACTATTATGAAAAGAGGGATATGAATGGAACAAATCAATCATACAAAGTCTCATCATAGAAAAAATGGGAAAGTTAAAGAAGCATTTAAAGATATTATGCCACTTTCCTTCGGTGAGGAAGTTGGAAATGCAGTATCACATGGTGTCCCTGCTTTCTTTCTATTATTCTTCTTACCATACGCAGCAGTAGAAAGTTATATTAGTGATGGCGCACTTAAATCGACGAGTGTATCTATTTATATTATAAGTATTATGCTGATGTTTTTATCATCTGCTATTTATCACTCAATGTCATCTTCATCACCTCAGAAATACATTATGAGAATTATTGATCATAGTATGATTTATATCGCAATTTGTGGAACGTATACGCCGATTGCATTATCGTTAGTGGGCGGCTGGTTAGGTTGGCTTATTATGGCAGTCCAATGGGGTATTACAATTTGGGGAATTGTATATAAATCAACAGCTAAGAACGTTAATCATAAATTAAGTTTAGCGATGTATTTAATCATGGGTTGGATGGGTGTTCTCATGTTACCAACAGTTATCAATAAGACATCGTTAATATTTATGTTGTTTATTTTATTTGGAGGTCTTAGTTATACAGTAGGGGCATGGTTCTATGCTCAAAAAGATAAAAAGTACTTCCATATGATTTGGCACTTCTTCATTTTGATTGCTTCAATTTTTCATTTTCTAGCAATTATGTACTTTATGTAGGAGGATAAGATGAACTATCGTTTGTATTATACGGTTCTTACAATTATTATTTTAATTCAAGGCTATTTCTTTTATTACTTTGTATTTAGTGACGGCAAACAAAGTGGTTTGCAGTTTATGGGTATTGTTTCACTTATATTCGGTTTAATATTAGTTTATGCATTAATATTACTAATTAAACACCAACGCAGAAATAATAAACAAACGTTTAATGAACATCTTAAAAAAGGTGAACAAAGACGATTGAAATAAAGATAGCGAGCGGGATATGAAATCTTTTTATGATATAGAGGTTTCTATCCCGCTCTTTTTGTTATTTTTTTGCAAAACGGGTAAATAGATAATATTAAATGTTATACGATATGAATAGGGGGAAATCATAATGTCAGAAAAAAGAGATTTTGAAACATTCGATCGTGACAAACTAAATGTTAATGAAGAGGTTCAGGGAGAAACAGTAGAAGATAGAAGCGGCCATAAGATAGACCAGACTGATGATCGGTTTCTAGATATGACGAAAGATGAAATTAAAAGTAAAAATCAAATTGAAAAGAAACTCGTAGAAAAACTGGATAACATTGTAGAACAAGGTGCAACATTAGAAAAACAAGAAGAAGTCACTCAGTTACACAGAGAATGGTTAACATTCAGTTGGCCAAATTATACAGAAGATAAACACTTAGAAATTATTAATATGTATGAAGCGGATGATAGATATAAAGCACATTTTGGTGAAGAAAGAACGGAAGCATTAATTACTGCCGTTAAGCATGTCATATAATAAAAATGAACTTTATAAAATTAAAATAGGAGACATCGATTTTATCGGTGTCTTTTTTACTATTAAATATGTAGAATTAGAATAAACTTGAATGTATAAGGGAGCTGAATCGGATGAAAAAGTTATATCATAACGGAACAATATATACGATGGAAAGACCAGATGATACATATGCAGGGGTAATTGTAGAAAATGGTTTGATAGAAACTGTTTTATCAAAAGAAGATTTAAACCAAATTCAAACAACGGATTATGAAACAATCGATTTAAAAGGTGGAACGATGTTTCCTGGATTTGTTGAAACACATATTCATGTTATGGGGACTGGCGTTTGGTTATCTTCAGTCATTTTAAATGGTGAGACAAATATCGAAAATGTAAAACAAAAAATTAGCCAAAAAGCCCAAACATTACAACCAGGTGAATGGTTAGTTGCTGAAGGGTATGACGAAAATTTATTAAATGGTATTAGACTTAATAAATTTGATTTAGATGAATTATGCAAAGATAATCCGGTAATTGTTAAAAGAGTATGTAGACATGCAGCAATCGTCAATTCGAAAGCATTAGAGATTTTAGGTATGACAAATGATGTCGAAAATCCTGACGGTGGTTCATATGAAAAACAAGAAGGTGAACTGACTGGTTGGTTATATGATACAGCTATGGAACCATTTGAAGAATTAGCTTCAAATGAAGATGAACAGTCTCTTACTAAACATTTAAATAACGCGATTACATATTTATATCAGTATGGTATAACAGGATCGCATACAGAAGATTTAGGTTACTACGAAGATTATAAAGATGTCTTAAATGCTTATAAAACAGTTGTAGGACCAGGGGAAGATCAAAAGCCATTTAGAGTACGATTGTTACGACACTTTAGTGTTTATGAACAAATGATGGAAGAACAGGCGACTTTTGTTGATAAATGGATAGAGCCTGATGCTATGAAATTTTATGCAGATGGTGCTTTTGGAGGCAGTACAGCATTGTTGAAAGAACCTTATTCTAATGACCCTACTGGAACGAATTATGGACTTGCGATATATACACAAGAAGAACTCGAAGAAAAAGTAAAAATTGCTAGAAAATATAATGGTGCGATAGCTGTTCATATGATTGGTGACAAAGCTTGTGAAATGGTATTAGATGCAATAGAAAAATATCCTGTACCAAACGGACTTAGAGATAGATTAATTCATATTAGCACATTAAATGAAGAACTGTTACAACGTGTTGCGAAGTTACCTGTGATTTGTGACGTTCAGCCACAATTTATTACAAGTGATTTTCCGTGGATTCAAGATAAAGTAGGCAAAGAGAGAGCAAGATATTTATATCCATTCAAGTCAATGTTAGACTTAGGTATTATAATAGGTGGCGGTTCAGATGCACCGATTGAAACACCGAATCCTATGCTAGGTATTCATGCGGCAGTTAATAGACAAACGTATGGTGAAGAAGGTGCGTATTTCTTTGAAGAAGCACTATCTGTATTCGATGCTTTACGTTTATATACAACACTCGCGAGTGAGATTGGTCAAACGACTGACCGTACTGGAAGAATTAAAGTAGGATATGAAGCGGATTTCACTGTGTTAGATCAAGATCCATTTAAGGTTAACCGTCAAGATTTAGCACAAATTCAAGCTAAATTAACAATTGTTAACGGAAATATTGTATACGAAAGAGCGTGAATTATGACTAAGAACAAAGGAATTGTGTTGGCTTTAGTACTTATTATGTTTATGAGTGCTATAGAAACATCAATCGTATCTTTAGCAACACCAACAATGCAGAAAGACTTTAATATTGATACGGAAGTTGCATTAATCTTTACAGTATATTTAATAGCGGTTGTGTTTATGACACCAATCGTTGGTGAACTTGTAAAGAGAATTAATATTAAGTTAGTAGTGTTACTAGGGATATCTGTATTTATTATTGGTAGTGTATTTTGTGGGTTAAGTGAAATGACACATAGTTTCCCATTGCTAGTTATTTCTAGAATTGTTCAAGGTTTAGGTGCAGGTGTCATGATGACATTAGGTCAAGTTGTACCTAAACTTGCTTTTCCAATTCCGAGAAGATATAAAGTGATGGGTATCGTTGGAAGTGTTTGGGGTATATCTAGTATTGTAGGACCACTGTTAGGTGGCGCAATATTAGAATCTTTAAACTGGAGCTTTCTATTTTATATCAATGTACCTATAGCTTTAGTATCTATGTGGTTGGTTATTAAGTATTTTAATTTCGAACAAGAGAAAGTAGAAAAAACTAAATTAGATTATAAAGGCTTATTCATATTTTATGGTGTGGTTGCAAGCTTTTTACTAATTATTGCAGAACATATACCATTTATTGTACGTATGATTTGCTTCATATTATTAGTTGGATTTGTCGTATTACTCTACAGAGTTGAGACGCGTATGCGAAATCCATTTGTACCTGTTGAAGCATTTAATAGAAAAATCATTCTCGTATTGTTTACAGATATGATTTATTCAACAATGTTGATGGGCTACACTATTTTTATGCCAATCTATTTACAAAATGAACAAGGCTTTACACCGTTACAAAGTGGTTTAATCATTTTTCCAATGTCGGTAGGTTGGTTGTTTATCACGTTTGTACTTGGTAGATTAGATCAACTGAAATTGAAATTTATTTATATGTTAGCTTTCTTGGCAATGTTTGTTGGTAGCTTTGCTATATTAACAGGCGTTGAATGGATTGTAATCATCCCATTTGCTGTTTTTGTAATGGGTGTATCATTTGGTACAGTATATACGAAAGATGTTGTCGTTGTTCAAGAAGAAGCACCTCATCACCAATTAGGTTCCATGATGTCGATTTATACATTATTTAAGACAATAGGTAGTACAACTGGATCGTTAATTGTTTCTTCAATATATGTATTAAACATTTCATTTTTAAGTTATGGCGTTCAAAATATTATGTTGTATATTATGTTAGTAGTCGTTACATTGACGATTGTATGGTCTATTGTATTTAAAGAAAAGCGTAGAAAAAGTTTTTAAAGGTAAAACATATTTAGAGGGAGTCACAATGTATGAAAAGAAAAAATAAGCGTTTTGATATTTTTCATTTATTGTCCATATTGATTATTATAAGTATTTTCACATTGTCTGGTGCAATTTTTATTGTACTACTTTCTTTTGGTATGTTTGGATTAAGCAGAATTTTAATTTATTATGGCTTAGCAGAATTCAACTACAATAAAAGTATGATAGACAACTTGTTCTATTATGGTAGTTATATATTGTTTGGCTACTTTACACTTGTCGCTATAGAATTTTTATTAGATAGATTTAAAAATAGACTAAATGATAATCCGTATTTCAAGGGTATGACTTTTCATTTATTAACAATTACTGTTAGCACGATTATGTTTTATTTCACAGTACATATATATTATTCACAAATCAAAATTGAGTTTTGGATCATTTTAGTGATTATCACTGTTTTATATATATGTACTGAAATTTTCTATCCAGATAGCAAAAATTTAAACCGATGAAACATTTATTTTGATTTCCGAAATAAAATAGTGCATAATAGCAAAGGTATATTTGGAAGGAGTTGAAACCATGAATGTTCAGGACATTTCAAAAGGTCAAAGAAATTTAGTAGTAGCTGTAATGTTAGTAAGTGCCTTTGTGGCGATTTTAAACCAAACTTTATTAAATACAGCAATACCTGAAATCATGGTACATTTAAAAATCGATGCCAACCAAGGTCAATGGTTAATGACAGGATTTATGTTAGTCAACGGTGTTATGATACCGGCTACAGCATTTTTAATGGATAAATTTAATACAAGACCACTTTATTTAATGGCGATGTTATCATTTACAATCGGTACGTTAGTTGCCGCTTTATCGCCAAACTTCGGAATATTAATGTTAGCAAGAGTACTTCAAGCAATGGGTGCTGGTGTTATGATGCCCCTTATGCAATTTGTACTCTTTAATTTATTCCCTAAAGAAAAACGTGGTTTTGCGATGGGTATGGCGGGTCTCGTTATCTCATTCGCCCCAGCATTAGGTCCAACGTTATCTGGTTATCTCGTTGATAACTTTAGTTGGAGAAGTCCATTCTACACAATCATTCCATTCGCGGTTGTAGCATTAGCTTTTGGTGCGAAATACTTAACGAATATTTCTAAACCAAAAGATGTTCACTTAGATGTACCATCTATTATTCTATCTACAGTAGGCTTCGGATCTTTATTATATGGATTCAGTAGCGCAGGATCACTAGGATTCACATCACCAATTGTTATCGTTACATTAGTTGTAGGTATCGTAACGTTAGTAATCTTCGTATTAAGACAGTTAAAATTAGAAACCCCATTATTGAATATTAGAGTATTCAAGTATAAAACATTTACATTAACAACAATCATAGGTATTTTCTCAATGGTATCTTTAATTGGACCATCTTTATTAATGCCAATGTATATGCAAGATGCAAGAGGATATTCAGCATTAATCTCTGGTTTACTGTTATTACCAGGTGCAATCATTACAGGTGTTATGTCACTTGTAACAGGTCGTTTATTCGACAAATATGGTGCGAAATGGTTGGCAATCATCGGATTTACAATCATTACAGTCACAACATTCATGCTTGCATTCTTAAATGATAGTACATCACTACTTTATTTAATTGTTGTTTATTCCATTAGAATGTTTGGTGTCTCTATGATTATGATGCCTGTTAATACAGCAGGATTAAATGCGATTCCAAACGAAGTATTATCTCATGGTACAGCGATGATGAATACATTAAGAACAATCGCTGGTTCAATTGGTACAGGTATATTAGTAACGATTATGTCGATTGGTGCTAAGAACTTTGAACCTTCAAAGACACAATTAGAACATGCCAATGCAGGTAATACTGCGAAGATATTACAATCTGAAGCAATGATTCACGGTATTAATATAGCTTTCTTAGTATTAACTGTTATTGTATTTTTCGGAGTTGTATTATCTATATTTATTAAATCTGAAAACAAACATAGTAATACAAGAATACCGAACCATTCTAAATAAGAAGATTTAAAGAGACTGAGACATAATGTAATGTTTCAGTCTCTTTTTACAACTTGGCAGTAGATGTCTGAATTGAAAATGCGCTTGTACCAAGCTTTTTTCAACTCTAGTCATCCTTGCCGGGGCGGGACTACGAAATCTTTTTATATAAATTAGATTTCTGTCCCGCTCCCTTTTTTTAAACAATAAACTACCTGTATGTTTAAATTTTTTGTTACACTGAATATAATGATAAGTAGATAATTATTTTAGAAGGGGAGTCGTAGATTTTGTTATCAGTAGAACAGGTTAAAGAACTTGTGGGAGCGTTACATGATCCAATTGTAGATGTACCACTTAAAGAAACTGGCGGCATAGTTGAAGTTAGCATCAAAGAAGAAAAAGAACATGTGAGTGTCAAAGTTGCGATAGCTAAACTTGGCGGACAACCACAACTTGATTTACAAATGGAAATTGTAGATCTATTAAAAGAAAATGGTGCGAAAACTGTAGGGATAAGATTTGATGAATTATCTGATGAAGCATTAGAAAAATTCAAAGGTGTAATGGAAGAACAAACGATAGAAGGGCTATTATCTAAAGATAATCCGGTTGAATTTATTGCAGTTGCCTCAGGTAAAGGCGGTGTTGGTAAATCAACAGTAGCCGTTAACTTAGCAGTATCTCTTGCTAGAGAAGGTAAAAAAGTAGGACTCGTTGATGCTGATATTTATGGATTTAGTGTTCCAGATATGATGGGCATACAAGAAAAGCCAGAAGTAGAAGGCGAACAAATTATTCCTGTTGAGCGTGAAGGCGTTAAAGTTATTTCTATGGCATTTTTCGTTGAAGAAAATGCACCTGTCATTTGGAGAGGTCCAATGTTAGGAAAAATGATCACAAGTTTCTTTACAGAAGTTAAATGGGGAGAATTAGATTACTTAATACTTGATTTACCACCAGGTACTGGTGATGTAGCTTTAGATGTACATACAATGTTACCTTCAAGTAAAGAAATTATTGTAACGACACCTCATCCTACTGCAGCATTTGTTGCAGCAAGAGCTGGTGCAATGGCTAAACATACTGAACATTCTATTTTAGGTGTAATCGAAAATATGTCTTATTTCCAAAGTAAAGAAACAGGAAATAAAGAATATGTATTCGGTAAAGGCGGCGGTGCTAAATTAGCACAGGAACTTCAAACGACGTTATTAGGTGAGCTTCCATTAAGTCAACCTGAGTGGGATGAAAATAACTTTTCACCTTCTATCTATAAAGAACATGAAGATTTAGGTAAAGTTTATAGTCAAATTGCTAAGAATATCATTAATATAACAGATGAAGATTAGTGCGGAGGTAAGCAAGTGACTTTAAAATATTTAATTCAATTTTACAGAAATACACTGTTGATAGGTGTAGTTGTGACATATATTGCGTCACTTATCTTTGGATATGATAAAGTAACGAAATATTTATTTGCTGGAGAAATAGGTGAGTTTGTAGCAGCTTCAATATGGTTCTTAGTTGTAGGACTACTTGTAGCAACTATTAGTCAGCTTGCATATTTCATCTATTTATTCATTAATCAATTAGGCATAGGTATCTTTGGTAAGATATGGCCACATGTACAAATCGTTGTAACAGTATTTGCTATATTTGATTTAGTGTATTTTAGATTTTTAAGATTTGGTGGAACAGATCAAATCATATCATTTATTTGGCTACCAATCGTTGTCGTTATTTTTGCAATCATTACAAGTAATATAAAAAACAAACAATCTAAAAAGAATTTATGGATTCCATCTATGTTTTTCATGGTTGTTATGACAACAGTTGAACTTATACCATTTTTAAGAGTAGAAGATACAAGTTGGATTTATCTAACAATCTTTGGATTATTATTATGTAATGCTTATCAATTAATTACATTACCTAAATATAATGCGTTGTCTCTTGAAGAGAGAAAAGCCAAGAAATCAAAGTTGAATAAAGACAGTAAATCATTGAAGAAATGATACAAAGCACAAGATTAAATTCTATTTACACCTTAATCTTGTGCTTTTTAATTTTTTGTTAAAAAAGATGCTAAATAGTGTTGACTTTTAAAACCTCACTTGATATTATATAAAAGTCGCTGAAAACGACAGCACAACAACGAAAAAAGTTATCAAAACTTTTTCTTGAAAGTGTAAAATTGACTCTTGTTAATACGAAATAAATGTTATATATTTATAAACGTGTTAAAAATAAGTTAACAAAATTAGTTGAAAACAAACATTGTTTTTAGTACAATATTGTTTAGACGCAAATTAGATGAACATTGAAAACTGAATGACAATATGTCAACGTTAATTCCAATAATTGAGTACTAAAAGTACTTCAGAGTGATTGGCTTAACCAATCAAAAATGAGCTTATCAAGCTTACTTCTTTTATGGAGAGTTTGATCCTGGCTCAGGATGA
>NZ_JAJNHJ010000037.1:0-20259 GCF_022386965.1 Mammaliicoccus sp. B-M6 | reverse complement strand
TTTATTTTGAATTTAAAATCATATTTTTTCCTCATAAGAATGCACCCCAATAATTTGATTTGTTTAGGTCAAATATTTGGGTTCACATCAGTCATGGCTTAATTACTTAGTTAGGCTAAGACTTGGTTTTAGATGTGAATAAAAGATGAAATAAACGCACGAGATCACAAAACATCTGAGTTATCCCCCAACAAACTCACATCTCCTACATCCCCCTACTCATCCATACACCTTCTTACATAAATTGGCCTAAGAAATACCCCATTAATGTTCCGACGTAATTTCCGATTACATAACCTAAAGTACCGATGATTAAAATAGGTCCGACTAATCCT
The DNA here is from genome assembly GCF_022386965.1 of Mammaliicoccus sp. B-M6. Lineage (NCBI taxonomy): Bacteria > Bacillati > Bacillota > Bacilli > Caryophanales > Staphylococcaceae > Mammaliicoccus > Mammaliicoccus sp. B-M6. Next base: position 19,924 of record NZ_JAJNHJ010000037.1, on the reverse strand, counting down.
TGCCAACCTTTAGATATTGCTAATGCAGCTGCTGTTGTTGGTCCTCCGGCATTAGCGTTACTAGCTAGTAACATTTCCTCTATATTGAATTTGAACAATTTTCCGAAGAACAGTGTTATAGATAAATTGAAAATCAAAATAACGGCAACGAAAATAAATAATAATGGTGCTGTTTTGATAATGATTGGTATAGATGCTGGTACACCTATTACGACAAAGAAAATATATATTAAAAATGTACCGAGTTCATCAGAAGCGTTTAAATTCTCAAAGAATTTACTAAACATAGCTACTGTAACAAGTGTTAATGTTGTTAATAATAAAAATTGGTCACCTATAATACTCACTAATATTTCCATAAAGTGATTGTTTTTAGGCATGTATTCATTAACGAGTTCTGAAATTTTAAAACTTATCGCAACTAACGCAAATGCTATAGAAATCGAATAAGCAATATCTTTTAGACTTATTTCATTTCGTTTCCAATATGCTTCTGCTTGATTACTGTTTCCATCATCATTTGACGTATAAAGTCTTTTAAAATATTTTTTAACAAATTTCATATTCGGTAGCGTAATGAGTACAATGAAGTAGAACGCCATTACGCTATTATCGGCTACAACTGTTGCGGAAACTAATTCTCCAGGTGTTTGGAATTTCGTGCTCAGTGCTGCAAAATTCACACCACCACCTATGTAACTACCAGTCATCATAGCACCAATTTTATCTAGTTCAGGTATGAATTGATGAAGTAATAAAAATCCTGCTGCAACACCTACTACAGTACCTACTGAACTGATAAGAAATATAAATAAAAGTCTTCTACTTTCTTTCCATATTTTAAATATGTTTGATCTAAATAAAAGTAAAGGAATTGCTAATGGAATAACATATTCCCATACTTGATCATAAACTGGCGATTCAATTGGAATGATATTGAGATTGGATAATATCATCGCACCAACTAATGCAATGATAGCGCCTGTTAGTTTTGCTGCAAATTGATACCTTTGTTCTAAAAAGATACTAAGCGCTGCAATACCTACTAGAATTGCCCACAATAACCATGTTTCATCTTTGTTTATAAATGCATTTAATATCATGAAAACCAACCCCTTTTTATATTGTTATCAATATGATGACATAAAAAATAAGAATCTTCAAAATTAATTTGAAGATTCTTATACAACTTACGAATATGTGATTGGAGCTTGATTCTTAACTTTACCAATTATAAATCCAATAATGAATCCAACGATTGCAAACGGAATCCATTCCATTTGGTAAGTTGATAATGGTAATTGTTGAATAAATCCAATTTTAGCCCAACCCATTTGGTTTACAACTGATATTAATGAAATAATTGTTACAAGTGCTACTGATAATTGCTGTGCGATTGGTGGTGTACCAACGTATTTAGCAAGAACAATTAATAATACAGCTGTAATTGCGATTGGATATAACACTAATAATACTGGTAGTGAACCTTTAATTACTGTAGTTAAACCTTGATTTGAAAGGATGAAACTAATTAATGTAAAGATTGTTACAAACCATTTGTAAGAAATTTTAGGTATAATTTCGTGGAAGAATTCACTCACTGATACGATTAAACCTGTAGCTGTTGTTAAACAAGCTAATGCAACGATAATACCGATTAAATATTTACCAAATTCACCGAATGCTAATTGTGCGGCTGTTGTTAAGAGATATGTACCGATATTTTGACCGTTATCGTTTAATTCTTTAAGTGTCTCAGCTGAAACGTTCATGTGATTACCGATCCAACCTAATGAGATGTAAATAAATCCAAGTGCAATTGCTGCAATAACACCTGAATAAATTGTTTGTTTGAATAATCCTGTTTCTCTCGTTACACCTTTACTCTTAATTGCTGTAATAACAATTAGTGAGAAAGCAATAGCTGCGATAGCATCCATTGTTAAGTAACCTTCAACGAAACCTTTACCAAAGCTTGTTCCAGCACTACTATATACAGCAGTATCACCTGCAACAGATGCTTCTCCACCTAATGAGAAGAATGCTTTAATAATTAATGCTGTAATCGAAATTAATAGTAATGGTGTTAAAATCGCACCGACTTTATCAACCATTTTACTTGAGTTGAAACTTAAGTAAAAGACAATGACAAAGTAAATCAGTGAGAAAATAAATAAAGCCATTGAACTATTTGTATCAAAAATTGGTGTAATACCCATCTCGAAAGATGTTGCTGCTGTACGTGGTATTGCGAATAATGGTCCTATTGTTAAAGAAATTGCAACTAATAATACAATTGCAAAGACTGGATGAATTTTGCTTAATGAAACTCTGTATCCCTTGTCCTCAATTGAACCTGCGATTACACCAATAAGTGGCAAACCGATTCCCGTAATTGCAAAACCAAATATAGCTGGCCAGAAGAAATGACCGCTCGATAATCCTAATGCTGGTGGGAATATTAGGTTCCCGGCACCAAAGAATATCGCGAATAACATAAACCCTACTACAAAAATATTCTTGTTCATATATTTTACTCCTTTTGCGTCTAACAATAATTTATATTTTATCATTGGAGTTTGTTTTCGTCTATATGAAATTTCTGAAAATTTAAAAAAGAATGTTATTATTTAGGTTTGTTAATTATATAGATTGCAACAGTAATTTTTTCAATAACGGAGCCAATTGGTATGGTAAATTTTCAACACCTTCAACAAATAAACTTTGTTTACCATAGATGTTATGAACAGTCTTTTTCGTGGCTTCATCAATTAGGTCTTGATTAAGGAATACATTAAAGACATAAATCCCTTGTTTATCTGCTTCTATCACAGCTTCATGTGTATCTATAATGCCGTCTTCTGCATAATCAAAAGCTGAAGGTTCCCCGTCAGAAAATACAATTAAGAATTTTTGAGACTCAGATCTTTGAAGTAAATGTTGAGTTGCAACTCTTAATGCGACACCGTCTCTATTATCATCTTGAGGTTCCAACGTCATAATTCTTGCATCATTCTGTTTAAGTGTTGATTCATTATATAAGATAAGTTCTTCAATAGTGTTAGGTTGATTTAATTTATCAGCTTCAAAAGCATCCTCACTAAAACCAAGAATTTCATGTTTAATATCTAAATTTTTCAGTGTTTCATGGAATAAGACGACACCTTTTTTAGTTTCTTCCATTTTGTCATGCATACTTGCTGATGCATCAACTAATAATGTGAATGTTGCATCTAGTTTTCTGCTAAATGCATCTTTTTTGAAGAATAGTTTATATTGATCATCGATAAACCAATTTAGAAGATTTTTTTGTAATCGACCTTTAGTTAAGTTCTCTCTTATATCACTATATTGATGATTCATTGATTTTTGAATAATGCTCGTTAAGTCTTTTATTTCAAATTGAACACTATCGACAGCTTCTTTATATGCTTCCATATGAGCTGGTAAAATATCTGGTCGATTGAAAGTAAGAGAAACATTTTGATTAATACCTTTAAGTTGATATTGTTGGTTAAGACCTCGGGCACCGCCCTCTTCATCATCTAAAGTATTGTTAGAGCCCTTACCTTTTTTCTCCATCATATCCGTCATATCATCGCCAGCGTCACCTTCTCTATCGTTATCTGTCAGAATGTCGCTATTTTCGCCTTCGTGAAGTTCCATTTCTAAATAGGATTTACTGTCAGTTTGACTGTCGTTCGTCTTTGTTTCAGCATCTGCAGTTTCAATATCGTCTGGATCATGTTCTTGTTCATGACTTTGATCAGTGTTAGCTGCATCTTGACGTTTTAAATCTTCTAAAGTCCATTCTTTTTCATAAGAACGATAAATACGCTCTGGGATATGATAATACTGGTTGAGCATATCTTCTTTTAATAAATAATCCACTAAAATCATGATACTTACAGCTAAATCATAACTATCTTCAGATGATTGCAAGTTGAATATTTGCGTTAATCGATTAAACACTTGTACGAGTGCATCATCAAAATCATCATTTATTGAAATATTGTTGATGAAATTTTCGTTTAAAATAGCATGTTCTATTGCTAAAAATAATAAGTCTGTATAAGTTGTCTTCGTTTGATAAACATGAATTTGACTATTATTTTGTTTGATTTTGACGTTCAATCTATGCTTAAACAACTTTTTAGTGACTGGACGTTTAGACATAATCAAATTTGATAGACGGTATTCTTCAATAAGCATAAATAATTGTTTGAAAAAGCTCATATGATCAAATGACTCATCTAATACTTCTTTATATATAGCTGGGTCTGTATGTTTAAATCCTAAAGTATCTAACATTATGTCGGATTTTAGCCCTGCATTTATAATGTGTTCAGGTCGATGTAACCATGTGAAACTAACATTACATGTATTGTTGATAGGATCATAGTGTTGGAATTTTTGGAAAGAAACTTTAACGTTTGGATCTTCAAGTAATAATTTTGCTAAATCAGTTAACATCATTATTTGTTGTGCATCGATTTGTTCGTCATTAAATAATATAAAACGATCACTCATGATATTCTCCTTACTCGAAAATTAATTCAATTGCATTTTGTATAGCTTGTTGTTCTCTTTCGTCGTCTATTTTGTCTATAATGGCACGTTTAATCGCACGTCTAACTGGAATAACAGTTGCTAAATCAGCTAAGTCAATCAATGCTCTTATACTCGCTGATTCTTCTGAAATTTGACCTTGGCTCGACATAATGCGTAAATCCTTATTAAATTGAACAATTGAATCGATGATTTCATCATCTTGTAATGCACTTTGTTCTTTAATAATCATTTTTAATGTTTCGCCATCTATATAATCAATATCTAAGACAACGAATCTGTTTTTTAATGCTTCGTTCATTGGTAATGTTCCGATATAGCCTACGTTGATTGCGGCAACGACTGAAAAACCTTCTTTAGCTTGTACGACTTCACCAGTAAATGGATTTGTTAACGATCTTCTAAAGTCTAATACACCATTTAAAATAGGTAACGTTTCTGGTTTCGCCATATTGATTTCATCGATATATAAAATGTCACCATTCTTCATAGCTTTAATAACAGGTCCATCGATAAATACAATTTGTTGATGACCTTGTTCATTTGTTTCAATTGTTTTGAAACCTAATAAACTTTCTGCATCTAAATCTACAGAACAGTTTACAGAATGCATCGGTTTATTTAAATCTCTCGCAAGTGTTTCAGCAAGTTTCGTTTTCCCTGAACCAGTCGGTCCTTTTAAAAGTATATTCTTATTAAGCTTTATCATAGACAAAGCGTCATCATATATAGTTTCGTCGTTGTTTAAATATTTATTAAAATTAGCCATTGTGTTCTCCTTTAGTACATTTTATAAACTTAAAAAAGAGTCCGGAACATATAGATGTATCAGACTCTTATCGTATATTTATACTTCTTTAAAGTATATTTTGTAGTAGCCGCCAACATGTCCAGAATTATCAATGATTTGATAATATTCTTCTGTTTCATTAACGACATCATATGTTTTACCTACTGTTAACATATCAGATACTTTAAATTTTTGTGCATCTGTATTTGTAACTTCTACTTGTTTAATAACGTGATTTTCTTTCCAAGTTTCATGTAACATAAATAAACCGCTCCTTTAATTCACTGTGTCATATGTAATTGTAATGATGATGCCAGTTAAATCACGCACATATAACGAAATTAAGCCGGCTTCATGTTGAATAATATGATGTTCCATTTCAATTTCTTTAACGTGATTAACTATTTTTTCAAAATGATCGATATCATCAATGGAGATTGCTACTCTTTCGATAGGTGGATTTAATGACTCAATTGCATCTGGATAATCAATCAAATGTAACTCTCCGCCATTTCCACCAGCACCGACTTTAAATACGATAGCTGACTCATCATCTATTGTCTTGTATTCAGCAAACAATTGCAACTCAAAAATATTATTTAATAATGAGCCAGTTGCTTGAGTCTCAGGTGATTTAACCATGACCGGTCCAATTCCTTGAATTTGATGAATGGGACTAATTGGACCACCATCATAAGCAGTTCCAAGAGGTACACCGGAATTTTGTTCATCAGAAATAAGATGTAACGCATGTCCATTATTATCATAAAATTTAAATAGGTGCTTACCATTTAATTGTTGCACAGACTCATATTTAACTTTATGATCATCAAATTGTTGTTTATATTCATATAATGCGTAATCAGTCGGTACACGTAAAGCAATCCCGTGAAAATGCGTATCTAATTGATCTGAATCACCAGAATATTGCTTGAAAATCAGTCTCGTACCAGGTGCAAGATTTGCATCGCCGATATGTAAGATATTCTTTTCATGGTTCATCAAGGTATTAAGCCCTAAAATATCTTTATAAAATGACTCTGTTTCTTTAATATCAAAAGTCCATAATGTAACACTTCGTAGTCCATTCATGAATATCTCTCCTATATATGAATTCCTATAAATTATATCAAATAAATTCAAAGTATGACAAATCAATCAAATTGAGAATAATGAAAAATATATTTTTGGGTTGTATGGGCGCCGTTACGAACAAGTTTAGTTGAAAGTGTTCATAAGAGTCGCAGTATTTACACTTCTTTTGAGTTTTGTAAATAAGAACCTCGTTATTAGCAGTTCTGGCCAAAGGTGCAAATACTGATACCGTTATTAGCAGTTCTGGTTCAAAGTGCAAATACTATCGATCTATCTTAACTTTTATTAGTATTCTCGGCAAAGAATTCCGAAATTATTTTTAAAAAGAGCTCCGGTGATTCAAGGTTAGCTAAATGTGCAGTATTAGGTATTATAATATTTTTTACATTTGGGATTTCTTTAATCATAACCTCAGCGATTTCTAGAAAATCTGGTACATCACATTGACCATTAACAATCAATACAGGTATCTCAATATTATTTAATTGTGAGATATTATCTTCAACTTCTATTTCTTCAGAAGAAACATTAGGTTCACCTTTAGTTAAAATTTTTCGCTGCATATCCATAATCAATTGCTTCACATCTGGATTAATGATTTCTGATGATCGATTTCTTTGTATCCAAGTCGCATAATTATACTGTGCAGTTTCTTCTATTTTCCCTTCATCTATTAATCTTTCTTCTTTTTCTTCATAATTTTGTAAGAAAGTAGATGCATTCCAACCACTTATAGCTGGAGACAAAAGCGCTAAACTCAGACACTTTGCAGGGTTTTCTAAATAAAAATCAAGAGCTATTTTTCCACCAAATGAAGCTGCTAAAATATGTGTATGATGAATGTCTAAATGTATAAGTAGTTCATTTATAATTAGATTATAATTGTAACTTCCTTCAGTAAAATCACTTAACCCAAAGCCAGGAAGATCAAACCTGACTACTCGATATTTTTCAGACAGTAAGTTGAATTCGTTATCCCACATTCTTGAATCTACAATTCCGGCGTGAATTAATAATAAATTTTCGCCATTACCTTTTGATTCATAATAAATATTAGCTCCAGTTGCATTAAAAATTCCTTTAAGCTTATTAGAATGCATAATATTCTAACCTCCGATTTATATAAAGAATGTCCAGCTGATAAAATATATCTTGGTAATTCTACCATTAATATGCAAGATAAGCACTTAATATAAAAGTACATAAAACGAAAAAAATACAACGACGATTTCCGCCGTTGTATTTTCCCATAATCCTAAATTAAGATTTTAATAATAAATCTTCTGGATTTAGGTAGTATATATATTTCATTTATATTTGTTAAAATGTTTTAGTGAAGTGGTTTATAAGTAATCTGTTTTATATAAATATCTATTATCATTTAATACTTTGGGGGATTTCGGTAAATTATTCAATCCGTTTAACCTTTTCCCATTCCTGTTTCAAATAAAATGTGATTATCTTTATAAATTCATCAAGTTCATTTGATGTTTCTTTTATATCATCATTGAATTCTTCTCCGATTTCATTAATTTGTAATAAATAATCTTGTGGAGATTTGTTCAAATATTCCTTATTGATATTCTCTTGCCATGTTTTTCTTAATTCTTCAACAGTGATAATAACATCTTCCATTTTTTTATTAAAATTTCATTTTCTTTATTTGTTTCATTATTTATGGTTTCGTTAGGAAAGTAATTTATAAATTTAAATTGAATTTTATTGAACGTTTGAGTTTTTTCTGCAAATAGTTTGTCTATTTCTGTAATTTCTTCAACTATTTTAATCGACTCTGAGTTATATCTATTAATACTTTCAATACTAGGTTTTTCTTCATTAATCTCTTGAAACATTAATGATTGATATCTATTAAACTCATTTGAAAGACTTATTAATTTTTTAATATTTAGTAGTTGATTAGTGTGTTCAGCTACTAAATCACTACTTAATTCCCTTACTTCTTTAATCCATTCCATTCTTGATTTTACTACGACATCTGCTTTTAACTTCATGTCATTTATTTCTTTTTCGTGTTTCATTCTTTTCCTATTTGTAAATTGTGATAGTGACCAACCTACGGAGCCCCCTACTATAGATGCAACAATAGGATTTGACAATATTGACCAATCAACTGTCATTTTGCCCACCTCTTTTTTATATTTTGTTTAATAGTATTTTTAAATAATTTTACCACTTTAATATATTAATAGCACTAGGTATTTAATTAAATATTGATAGAGGTGTGCTTAATTTAAAATTCAACATTGTTAATCAATTGTATTGTTAACCCATTATCTATTTTTCTTACTCAAACGTTCTTCCATTTGTTTGTTTTTATCCTTATTGTGTTTCAATGATTCTTTAATTTGAGCCTTTTTCTTTTCGACTCGTGCTTTCGTTTCTTCGTAGTTCTCATCTTCTGCCGCACGTTTTTCATAGTAATACGCGTCTTCTTTCCAACGTTCATGTATCGATTTCCCCATATTATCCCCCATTTAAAATTATTGTTTTAATTAAATACTTTCTTTATAGTAAGCCATTTTCAACTAAAAATAAAACCCCAACTCAGAATTGAGATGATTCATAAAATGAAAAAATACAACGACAATAAATGTCGTTGTATTTTCCCTTAATCCTATATTAAGATTCTAATAATAAATCTTCTGGATTTTCAATTAAGTCTTTAATTGTTTTTAAGAATCCTACTGCTTGTTTTCCATCAATAATTCTGTGGTCATAGCTTAACGCGATGTACATCATCGGTCTATTTTCCATACGATCTTTATCAATTGCAATTGGTCTTGTAACAATTGAGTGCATACCTAAAATAGCAGCTTGTGTACCATTGATAATTGGTGTAGACATTAATGAACCAAATACACCACCATTAGTTATAGTGAATGATCCACCCATCATGTCATCTAAGCCTAATTTTTTATCTTTAGCTTTAACAGCTAAGTCTACGATATCTTGTTCGATTTCAGCGAAGTTTTTCTTGTCACAATCTTTAACGATTGGTACTACTAAACCTTCTTCTGTAGAAACGGCAATACCGATATCATAGAATTGTTTAAGTACTAAATCAGTACCATCAATTTCAGCATTTACATCAGGATATTTCTTCAATGCTGCAACTGCTGCTTTAGTGAAGAATGACATGAATCCTAAACGAGTACCGTTATGGTCTTCTTGGAATTTTTCTTTCTTACGTTTACGTAATTCCATTACGTTAGTCATATCAACTTCATTAAATGTTGTTAACATAGCTGTATTATTAGATACTTCTAATAATTTCTTAGCTATTGTTTGACGTCTACGTGATAATTTCTCACGAACAACAGGTTTAGAAGGATTGTCATTAGATTTAGCTTGTGCTGGTTGGCTTTTCTCAGCTGGTTTAGCTTGTGGTTGAGGTTTAGCTGCACTTTCAACGTCTTCTGGACGAATAACGTCTCCTGCCTGAGTCTTAACCTTGCTTAAGTCGATACCTTTTTCACGTGCTAAACGACGTGCTGATGGTGTTGCTTGAATTCTTTCATTTGAAGATGCTGTTTCTTCTTTAGCTTCTGTAGCTTCTGGTTTACCTGCATCTTCTTTAGATGGTTCTTCTTGCTTTTCAGGTTTAGCATCGTTTGAAGCTGGTTGTGCTTCTCCGTCTGAAACGACTGCAATGACTGAACCTACTTCAACAGTATCGCCTTCTTCAGCTTTGATTTCAGTTAGAACACCTGCAACTTCTGAAATGACTTCAACATTTACTTTGTCAGTTTCAAGTTCGACGATATTTTCGCCTTTTTCAACTTGGTCACCAACTGATTTGAGCCATTCTGAAATTGTTCCTTCTGTAATTGATTCTGCTAATTCTGGTACTTTTACCTCTGACATGATTCTTTTCCCCCTAATTATGTTTTAAAGCTTCTTGGATTACTTTACTTTGTATAAGTTTGTATATTTCGCCGTCGCCTTCTGCAGTTGAAGAACGTACTTTACGACCGTGATATTCAAGCTCTACTTTGCGATCTTCTAGAATGTCTTGAAGTTTTAAGCTAACGAATGACCAAGCACCTTGGTTTTTCGCTTCTTCTTGAACCCAGCGAACTGTTTCTAGATTTCTGAATTCAGAAAGAACGTTCTTTATCTCTTCTTTAGGGAATGGATAAAGTTGTTCAAGTGCAATTAGACAAAGTTCATCGTTAGGATCTTTTTGTAATTCAGTTTTTAAGTCAATAAACATTTTTCCTGATGAAATAATAACTTTCTTAACTTTAGTCTTCTTATATGGTTCAACTAAAATTGGTTCAAATTGTCCTTTAGTGAATTCTTCAATTGGACGTGAAACAATTTTATTTCTTAATAAGCTTTTTGGTGACATTAAGACTAATGGTCTCATTTTATCTGTGTTAAGATATTTTGCATGTCTTCTTAATAAGTGATAATAGTTAGAAGCACTTGTTAAGTTTGCGATTGTCATGTTGTTTTCTCCAGCTAATTGTAAAAATCTTTCCAATCTTGCTGATGAATGTTCAGGACCTTGTCCTTCATTACTATGTGGTAAGAATAAAGCTAAACCACTCTTTTCTCCCCATTTAGCATTACTGTTAGATAAGAAGTTATCGAATATCATTTGTGCCATATTTGCAAAGTCACCATATTGTGCTTCCCAAATATTAAATGATTGTGGATGATCAACATTATAACCATATTCAAAACCAACTACTGCAGCTTCAGATAATGGTGAGTTATGAATATCGAATGATGCTTTACCATTCGGTACATGATGTAATGGAATGAATAACTTACCATCTTTCTCATCATGTAACACAGCATGTCTATGTGCGAATGTTCCACGTTCTGAATCTTGTCCAGTTAATCGAATTGGTGTACCATTTTGTAAAATTGTCGCAAATGCAAGTTGTTCAGCATGTGCCCAGTCTACAAGACCGTCTTTTTCAAATGGTTCACGACGTCTATCTAATACTTTGTTTAACTTCTTGAAGACTGTGAAATCTTCTGGATAATCAAACATTGCATCATTAATCGCTTTTAATTCTTCATAAGTAGCGTTTGCTAACTCATAATCTTGTCCTTCACTGATGTTATCAGGTAAAGTCATTTCTGGATTATCCATCTCAGCATCTTTATCAATCTTGTCATGAGCAGCTCTTAAGCGTTTCGTTACATCTTCAAAAATTTCATTCATTTCAGCTTCTGTAATAATGCCTTCTTCGACAAGCTTTTTACCATAAATATGTTCAATAGATGGATGTTCTTTAATCGCTTTATACATCATCGGATTTGTAATAGATGGTTCGTCCATTTCGTTATGTCCATAACGTCTATAACCAACTAAATCGATGACGAAATCTTTATTGAATTTCTCTCTGAAGTCCATTGCCATTTCAATAGCTTTAACAGTAGCTTCAACATCATCTGCATTTACATGGATAATTGGTAAGTCATAGCCTTTTGCAACATCTGTTGAGTATGTTGTTGAGCGTCCATCTTCAGCTTCAGTAGTGAAACCAATTCTGTTATTTGTAATAATGTGTAATGAACCACCAGTTGTGTAACCATCTAAATTACTTAAGTTCATAGATTCAAAGTTAATACCTTGTCCAGGGAATGCAGCATCACCATGAATTAAGACTGCAAGTGATTTATTAACATCTTGACTTGGTCTTCCTGCATCTGCTGTTGTATCTTGGTTTGCTCTCGCTTTACCAAGTACGACTGGAGAAACGATTTCTAGGTGACTTGGGTTGTTGGCTAAAGTAATCGATTGTTCGATACCGTATTTACTTGTTGTCTTCGTACCACCTAAGTGATATTTAACATCGCCTGTCCAACCAGCTGTAATTTCTAAAGAACCATCTTTCGGTAAGAAAATAAGTGGATTCTTATGCATAAATTCAGAAATCATCATTTCATATGGCTTTTCTAATACGTGAGTTAAAACGTTTAATCTACCCCTATGCGCCATACCAATTTGGATGTTTGGTATATTTGCAGCATTCGTACGTTTTAATACTCTTTGTAACATTGGTACTAAACTATCTACACCCTCGATTGAGAAGCGTTTAGCACCTACGAAATTCTTATGGATATATTTTTCAAAGCCTTCTACTTCAGCTAAACTTTTTAATAGTTCGATTTTTTCTTCTTTAGTAATTTCAATTGTATGTGTTGATTCGATATATCTCTTCAACCATACGCGTTCTTCATTATTATTAATATGCGTGTACTCAAAAGCGATAGGACCTTGGTAACAAGAAGTCATATATTCTATTGCTTCATATGCATTGTTAAATTCTCCATCAAAGTGATCTGATACGATAACTGCTGGAAGTTTTTCCAAAGTTTCTTTTGAAAGTCCAAAGTCTTGATGTGTTAATTTTGGTACGTTTTTTCTTTCTGGACGGTACACTGGATAAATATCTGCAGTTAAATGTCCATACTGTCTGATATTATCAATTAAACGCATTACACGTTTTACACTTGAGTTGTCCACCCCAGTACTTGATTGTAGGCCAGCGCCTGTGTTGTTACTTGTTAATTCATCGAATAACACTTGCAAGTCTTCCGGTACTGACTCTGGATCATTAACGTAATTATCATACATTTCTAACATTAACCCTAAGTTAGTTCCAAATCTTACAGGTGCTTCGACATGATTATCATTCTTCATGTTCCACCCTCCAAGAAAATTATAAACCGTTTACATTTCCATTTTAGCACTTAACAGTATTGAGTTAAAGGCTAATCTGACAATATTGAACTTATTTGTTTATAAAAGATTCTTTGAATACAACTGATATTTTTGTGTACTCATTCACAACACTTTCAACTTTCACAATTCCATCATAAGAATTGACTAATTTCTTAGCAATTGAAAGGCCGAGTCCATTGCCGCCTTCTTTTCTAGAACGTGATTTATCAACTCTATAAAAGCGGTCAAATATGAATTCTAAGTCCTTTTGAGGTATGCCCACACCATGGTCAATAATATCAATTGTAATATTTCTGTTTTTTAAATTCGTCACAATTTCAATATTTTTATTTTTCTTATCATATTTCATAGCGTTATCAATAAAGATTAATAACATTTGTTCAAAATGAAATCGATTGATATTCATTCTAATTGCGTTGTAATTTGATTCGAAATTGAATGTATAATCTGGATGTAATTTCTTTAATGATTTAATTCTAGAATTTATTTCATAGTTGATATCGACAATATCAATCTCATCACCTGTACTCGATCTAGCATCTTTTGATAATAAAAGAAGTTCTTCGACGAGTTTCGTAATACGTGTCATTTCTTCAATCGAAATATCTAAAGATTCTTCTAATACTTCTGGATTGTTTTTACCCCATCTTTGAATGAGGTTTAAGTGCCCTTGTATAATTTGCAGCGGCGTTCTCAATTCATGTGAAGCATCTTCGACGAATTGTTTCTGTTGATCAAAAGAACTTTCCAATTGTTCCATCATTCTATTAAAGGTTTGGATCATATCGTCTGTTTCTTCATAGTTTGTGGGTACTTCAAGTTTTTCTTGGAAACCGTCTCTACGAATTTGTTTCATTTTATCGGATAATATCGTAATAGGTTTAGTGATTTGTGATGAAAATACATAACTGATTAATGCAATTAAGAACAATGCCGTTAATCCAAATACAGTTGCTAATATAATCATAAATTTAATAATGGCATCATAATTTGCTAGCGGATGGACGACAGCTTCATAACCACTGAAATAACTTGTATTTACAGGTGTATAAACGACAATATATGATTTATTATCTTGTTTCGTTTCATAAATTTTAAGTTGATTCACTCGTTCAAATTTAGGCGTATAATCTAAATCATTATTATGCGTTTCTTCAAAAATAGGTTTGCCAAATCTATCATATAGCACAAGCTTTTGATTATCAGTTATTGTCGCATTAATATCAGTTGAAGTAATTTGACCAAGTGTCTTCGTCTTCAATAAATTAATTGTGTCATACGTACTTCTAGTTGCTGTGCTTGTTTCTTGGTCTTTCAAATATAAACTAATGAAATAAATGATAAACATACTGAATAAAGCAAATATAATAAACGTAATCGTCGTGGTGAGCATCATCCATTTAGTCTTTAATGATTGTTGTTTCATGATCTAATCACGTATCCCACTCCTCTAACAGTTTCGATAATATTCTCTTTCTTGAATGGTTTAAGTTTGTTACGTAAATAACGAATATATACGTCCACAACATTTGTCTCAACTTCTGACTCATAACCCCATACATGATTTAAAATCTGCTCTCTTTGTAAGACGAAATTTTGATTTTCAGCTAGTAATAATAATAATTCATATTCAGTCTTCGTTAAATCAACAGATTCACCATGGATAGATACAGAAAAAGCATTTTTATCAATTGTTAAATCATTAACAGTAATTGTATGACTTACTGGTTCAACTGTTACATTTCTTCTAATAATAACGCGAATTCTCGCTAATAATTCTTCAATATCAAATGGTTTAACAATATAGTCATCTGCGCCATAATCAAGACCAATAACTTTATCATATGTATCGCCCTTAGCCGTTATCATAATAATCGGCGTATCTTTCTCGCGACGAACTCGTCTACATACTTCAAGACCATTCATTTTTGGTAACATGAGATCTAATAATATACAATTGTAATCTTCTGCTAAAGCTTGGTTTAATCCACTCTCACCATCATTACATATTTCCACTTCATAGTCCTCATGCTTAAGTTCTAATTCTATAAATCTCGCTAAATTTTGTTCATCTTCTATGATGAGTATCTTTTTCATAGTGCCACCTCGTAATAAAATTATAAAAGTTTTCAATTTTTAATTGACAATGATTCTCAGTTAGTTATAATAGTAATTGAAAATGATTATCAATGAAAGAGTTCCCCCTCTAGTAAAAGATAACATTTTCGAGTTTAACATGTTCATTATATATGAGCATTACTATTTTATCATTTAAAATAGTAAAAATTTTAAATAACTAATTGACATTCATTCTCAATTGGTTATAATAGTAATTGAAAATGATTATCAATCAAATAAAAGAGTTCCCCCTCTAAGTATAGATTGAACATTTTCTATAACCCCCTTTTATGCCCATAAAAGTAAAATAGCCGCAGTGATTCTGTCCAAATCACTGTGGCTGTTTTTTTGTTTGGATTTATTGAGGATATAAGCGTTATGAGCAGTTCTGGCGAGAACTGTAAATAACTGTATCAGTATTAGCATCTTTGGCGAGAACTGCAAATAACGAGTGTTTTATGAACACTTCTAGCCAAACTTGTTCATAGCGAGTGCCTTATAAACACTTCTGACCAAACTTGTTCGTAACGGGTGCCTTGTGAACACTTCTAGCCAAACTTGTTTATAACGGCAGCTAAATCCAAAAAAAAGAATGGAACAGCTCATCTGTTCCATACTCATCTATAATTTCTTTCGTAACATACTTTGTGTTAGCATAATGCAAATAACGCCGCCGATTATACCAGCGATAATATCAGTTGGATAATGTACGCCTAAATACACGCGTGATGATGATATCATTGCGATACAAATGACACATAAGCCCATCAAATACGGTCGTATAGATTTGTTCGCTACTCTAAATATAATGAATATAAGTGATCCGAAAAATGCGGTGGATCCCATTGCATGTCCACTCGGAAAACTAAATCCAGAAATATCTATCAGTCTAAGTAAAGTTGGTCTTTCTCTGTCGAATATATTTTTAAGAAGTGGATTTAATGTACCTGATAAAATCATCGTAACTGCAAAAAATAATGTTTCAATGTTATATTTTTTAAGTTTTAAGTAACAAATCACAATGAGTGATAAGGCAATCATTGCCCAAACTTCTCCTAGTTTTGTGAAACCAAGCATTATAGAAGTCGTTATAAAGCTTTCAGTTGAATATATAAAGTTATAAACTTCATTATCAATCCATTTACCGAGTCTTGATTCATGGAAAAATGCAATGACTCCAAATATCAAACTAAATATTAGTATGAGTAAAGTACGGTTTGCTTGGCTCATTCGATTGCCCCCTTTACTTTATGTCTGATTCGATTTTGTTGAATAGTGTTTCTTTAGTATAACTTTCTTTGAAATGTGACATTTTGTCAATAATAGCTTCTCGTTCGTTTTCTAATTTATCCAGTTGATTGATCAGATTAGCTTGGTCCACATCTTTTTCTTGTAATACTTTAGCATATCCATTTTTCTCGAAAATTTTAGCGTTATCAATTTGGTCTCCTCTTGATTGATCTAAACCAAGTGGGATTAATAACATTGGTAACTTCAATGTCGCAAATTCGTATATAGCATTAGCGCCTGCTCTACTAATAACAGTGTCCGTAATCGCATAGAAGTGCATTAATTCATTTGAAACAAATTCATATTGGACATAATTGTCGTTTTTAATATTATGATCTATGTGACCTTTACCAGTTAAATGAATAATTTGATATTTCTTTGTTAAAAAGTCTAGATTATCTCGAATCGCTTTATTTAATGCTTTAGAACCTAAACTACCACCCATTACGAGTAATACAGGTAATTGATCATTAAAGCCCGTTAATTGATAACCTTCTTCTTTAGAGCCATCTCTTAAATCTTCTCTAATAATCGCACCAATATAATCTGATTTTTCTTTAGGTACATATTTTAAAGTTTCTTCAAAAGTTGTATACATTTTATTAGCAAATTTCATTGATATTTTGTTTGCTAAACCAGGTGTAACATCTGATTCATGCACAATTGAAGGAATTTTTAATGATTTGGCAGCGATAATAACTGGAACACTGACGAAACCACCTTTAGAAAAGACTAAATCTGGTTTTTCTTTTTTTAATACTTTTCTAGCGTCTAATATACCTTTTAAAACTTTAAAGACGTCTTTTAAATTCTCAAAAGATAAATATCGACGTAACTTCCCGCTTGATATCGGAATATATTTCGTATCTTTGGCAGAGTCAGTAATCATTTCTTTCTCAATACCATTTTTAGATCCAATATATATTGTTTCTATATCACGCTTTTGTGCTTCAGGAATGAGTGCTAAATTTACTGCAACATGTCCTATCGTACCGCCACCGGTAAATGCTATCTTCTTCATGTTTATTTCTCCTCGTTCTCTATCAATTTATAATATGCATAAAATGGTGCGTTCTTATCAAATGGAAATTCATCTGTTTCATATTCACCCATTTTAATAAAATCAAATTTTTCAAACAGTCTTTGTGCACGTTTATTAAGTGAAAATGTATCCGTTATGATAATAGGCGTTCCTGCTTCAGTAGCAATATCAATAGCAAATTGCATCATCTTCATTGCGACACCTTTATATTCAGGATTTGTAGCCATTCTATGAATGACATATGCGCCGTCAGTATTAGCTGGCCAGTCAAATTGTTTATACCATTCAGCTTGTACTTGATTGACACATATATAGCCTGCAATATCATTGTTTTCTTCATATAGATATAAGTCTCCGTTATCTATATCTTCGTAGAAATGCTTCTCTAATGGATAACGATGATCCCATTGAGGGTTCTGATCGTGCTCCATAATAGATTTAGCCATTTCTGTTAGTTGATTAATATGTTGAATATCTGATCTTGTTGCTTTTCTCAAACTAGTTTCCCCCATTTACTTATGCATATATTGAATTGCTTCATCAAGTTGTTTATCTTCACTACGGATTTTCTTGCGTAAAAGTTCAATAAATTTCTTAGTTGTATCATCTGTGAAAATACCATTTGCTGTTAAATCATGATCACTTTGGAATGATTTAACTTGTGATGTCAGATGGGCATCAAATTGGTCATTTTCACTGTTAATATTATACCCTAAAGCGTTCAAACCAATCTTAATTGATTTAATTTCTTTAGATTGATCGTCTTCTTGGTAAGTCTTACTTGGATCGATTATTTCTATTTCTTCATATTTAGGTGCTTTAATGGTTTTATCTGGTTGAATCCCTTTTTTATGAATATAAGATTTGTTAGGTGTTAACCATCTCATGTTTGTATATTTCAAAATGCTAGAATCGCTAAATTCTTTATGAACTTGTCCGATTCCTTTACCAAAAGTCGTTGTACCTAGGACATCTGCAATTTTATAATCTTGTAAAGCACCTGCGAATATTTCTGCAGCACTTGCAGATCCTTTATTAACCAGTACAGTATAATCCATATCATCTATGCCAGACATTTTGTCGTTTTCAGTTTCAACTGCTTGTGGTTTATCACCTTTCGTTTCTAAATATATAACAGGTTTGTTTTTATCAACAAACAAGTTAACACTCGTCACAACTTCATCTAATAGACCACCTGGATTGTTTCTTAAATCTAAAACGACATGTTTCACTTTGTCTTTTTTCGCTTGTTTCAATGCAGATTGTAATTCTTTCGTTGTTTTATTTTGGAACTTAGAAATTGCAATGACGCCAGTGTCTTTCTTTTTCGTATAATCGACACTTGTAAGATGAATTTTGTCACGCTTAATCTTCACATCGAAAGGTTCTTTACCTTCTCGTTTAATTGTTAACGTAACAGTAGTACCCTTTTTACCTCTTACTTTTTTAACAATTTCATTTAAAGATTTATTTTTAATCGATTCATCGTCAACTTTCGTAATGACGTCTAAAGATTTTACGCCAGCTTTTTCAGCAGGAGAATCTTTCATAGGACTCGTAATTCTAACGTAGCCATCGTGCATTTCCATCTCTGCACCAATTCCAACAAAATCACCAGAAATTTCTTCGTTATAGCTTGTTGTATCTTTAGCGGATATGTATTCACTGTAAGGATCATCTAAAGATTTGATCATACCATCAATAGCGCCTTGTGTTAATTTGTCGTCATCAACATCTTTGTAATAGTCATTATTAATTTGTTTATAAGCCTCTTCAATTTTGTTAAGTTCTTTTTGTTGATCATTGCCAAAGTATAAACCGAATTTATACGAAGCAAACGTCACAACAGCCGTTAATAAGACCGTAACAAATAATATAATGAATAACTTATATAAAGGAATCGTTATTTGCCGACTTTGTTTCTTTTTAAAAGGTTTCATTTACTCACAACTTTCTTGTCAAATATAATTTATTTTAACAGTTAAATCATATAAATAAAAACACTTTGGTGTGGGAAACAGCAAAGTGAACGAATTAATAAGGAAAAATGTTCATATCGTGAGTATAACGGGTGCTGTTAGGGACAAAATTCCGAGAAGTGTCCGTAAGAGGCGTTGTTAGGGACAGAATCCTGAGAAATGTCAGTAAGAGGTGTTGTTAGGGACAGAATTCTGAGAAATGTCCATAAGAGATGTTGTTAGGAGTCAAGTCCATATGTTTGTGTAATATCTTTAGTATGTAATCAACCTTTGGTTTTTAATGAATCGAACAACTATATTTGTTTTGAAGTTTA
>NZ_JAJNHJ010000036.1:0-20595 GCF_022386965.1 Mammaliicoccus sp. B-M6 | reverse complement strand
GATTCGAAGACTACAGGCTGAGAACATGCCCGCGAAAAGCATGCGCATAAAAAAATGCCGGCAAAGTCTAAGACTTTGTCGACACTCTGAAGCCCAGGTCATATCCTGGGCTTTCCTCATTAATCTTCTTTAAAGATATTTTTCCAATTATCGCGTTCTGCTAAAAATTCAGTTGCTAGTTGTCGTGCGCCTTCTAATGAATGGCTTGCTGCCCATCCGCATTGTACTTCGTTACATGCTGGGACTTCTGTTGCTTGTTCTACGTCTTTAAGTGTTGCTTCTAATATAGCGAGTACGTCATCATAATCGTCATGATTGATGAATGAAGCATAAAATCCTGTTTGACATCCCATTGGACTTACGTCTACCACTTTGTCTGTATGGTTTCTAATGTTCTCAGCCATTAAATGTTCTAAGGAATGTAATGCAGGCATTTCCATATGTTCTTTGTTAGGTTGTTTAAATCGAATATCATATTTATGAATAACATCACCATTAAGTCCTTCTTTGATTCCTGCAAGTCTCACAAATGGTGCGTCTACTATCGTATGATCTAAATTAAAACTTTCTACATTCATTTTTGTCATGAAGATTCCTCCTTTGATTTCGGCATCATTATATCAAGTTAATTTTGAAAAAACAATCAATTCAGATTTCTTTTACTTTCTTTCTATGTTACTTTATAAGATAATATTAATAAATTATTCTGAAATTAGGTGATGAGATGGAACGTTTACGTGTAGTCCCTTACGACAGTATATGGCAACACCTTTTTCTTGAAGAGAAAAAATATTTACAGTCGTTATTGAAAGAACATAGTATCAGCATTGAACATATAGGATCAACGGCTATTCCTGGATTATCTGCGAAGCCGATTATAGATATATTAATAGTTGTCAAAGATAGTAAATCGATTGATGAATTTACACATGAATTATCAGCTTTAGGATATGAGTCTAAAGGAGAACGTGGTGTTATCGGTAATCGATATTTCAAAAAATATGATCATTACGGTGCAGTTTCTCACCATTTACATATTTATGATGAAGGTAGCCCACATATTTTAAGATTATTGTCCTTTAGAGATTATTTAAGAGCTTTCAATGGTGAAAGAGAAAGATATAGTCGTCTCAAGCATGACTTAGTCATTGAATTTCCTGATGACAGTGAACAGTACTATAAAGGAAAAGACAGCATGATTAAAGAATTCGAGAAAAAAGCAGAAAAATGGTACTTAAATTCCAATGATATTGCAACAAATCATTGACATATCCGAGTTAGACAGTTAGAATTAAATTCAAATTTCATACGAATTATCAAGAGAGACTGAGGGAAGGGCCCGATGAAGTCCAGCAACCTCCCATAATGGAAAGGTGCCAATTCCTACAGTTTGTTACTGGAAGATAAAAGAACGATTGGCGCACTCCTTACAAGAAGTGCGCTTTTATAATGGAAAGGTGAATCATTAATGAGTAACTTATCGCAAAATATTATTAATTATATAGAACAAAATAGACATTTATATTTATCAATGAGTCATCAAATTCAT
The DNA here is from genome assembly GCF_022386965.1 of Mammaliicoccus sp. B-M6. Lineage (NCBI taxonomy): Bacteria > Bacillati > Bacillota > Bacilli > Caryophanales > Staphylococcaceae > Mammaliicoccus > Mammaliicoccus sp. B-M6. The sequence continues at coordinate 19,046 of NZ_JAJNHJ010000036.1, read as the reverse complement.
GAGCGTCCTGAGTTAGGAAATGAAGAAGTATTTGCATCACGTTTATTAAGCGATCAATTAAAGAGTCATCATTTTAAGATAGAGAAGAATATTGCGAAGCATCCGACAGGTTTCATTGCAACATATGACTCAGGAAAAGAAGGACCAACTATTGCATATTTAGCAGAATATGATGCATTACCTGGTCTTGGTCATGCGTGTGGTCATAATATAATTGGGACTTCAAGTGTGTTAGCAGGTATCAGTTTGTCTAAAGTGATTGATCAAGTCGGAGGAAAAGTTGTCGTGTTAGGTTGTCCTGCTGAAGAAGGGGGTATTAATGGTAGTGCAAAAGCAACTTATGTGAAAGCTGGTATTATCGATAATATTGATATTGCACTAATGGTCCATCCTGGCCATGAGACGTACGTGACAGTGCCTTCATTAGCTGTAGATGTATTTGATGTTAAATTCTATGGACGAAGCGCTCATGCCTCTGAAAATGCTTTTGAAGCGGTTAATGCGTTAGATGCTATGTTATCTTTCTTTAATGGGGTGAGCATGTTAAGACAACAAATTAAAAAGACAGATAAAGTGCATGGTGTCATATTAAATGGTGGTGAAGCAGCGAATATTATTCCTGACTTTACACATGCACGTTTTTACACGCGTGCCACTTCACGTAAAGAACTAGATATTCTTACTGATAAAGTGAGAAAAATAGCTGAAGGAGCAGCTATACAAACAGGCGGTACATATGAATTAAGACCAATTCAAAATGGTGTGAATGAATTCGTAATTAATAAACCACTAGACGAATTATTTAGAAAGCACGCCGAACAAGTTGGCGAAGAAGTCATTGATGACGATTTTGGTTTTGGTTCTACTGATACGGGGAATGTAAGTCATATCGTACCGACTATTCATCCACACATTAAAATTGGACCATCAAATTTAGTCGGCCATACGAAAGAATTTTGCCAAGCTGCTGCAAGTACAAAGGGTGATAAGGCATTAATTAACGGTGCGAAAATATTAGCATCAATGGGATTAGAACTTATAGAGAATGTATCCCTTAGAAAAGAAATTATTGAGCATCATCAAACATTAAGGGAGAACTTGTTATGAACAAAGAATATAGGAAACCACTCAATTTAACGTTAAGAGATTTGTATGAAGAAGATATTGTATATAATGCGAGACCTTCGTATGAAGATAATCCTTGGTTAAAAGCTGAAGAAGCACAATCTAATTTTTTAACAGCAAGAGAAATGATTATTAGTAATATGCCCATGATCGTTCATGAAGCATGTTTAACAGATAATGTTAAAAGAATTTTAAAATTAGTAAATGTGGATATTCCGAGCAATATATATACTTTTAAAGATAGAACGCAATATGAACATTTACTACAACAGTTAACAGCTGACAATAAAAAAATATTTTTCCAATACATACATGGTCAACATTTATGTAAAGATGAAGAATATGCCGTTTATAAACCTAAATTTATAGATTTAAATAATAAATCTAAAATTGAACAATGGACGGGTGGTAAATATTTACCGAAACGTGAAATTGTGAAAGCAGAAGAATTTGAACAAGCTATTCAAAACTGGGATTTACCATTAGTCATTAAACCGGGAGACGAGTTACCTACTGCAGGTGGGTATGGTGTAATGATTTGTTATAATGAAGCGGATTTAAAGAAAGCAACTGATAGAATTAAAGAAGCATCAGATACAAAATACATTATCATCGAACAATTTATTGAAGAAATTGATAATTATTGTGTTCAATACGTATATAGTGAAAAGACGGGTATACAATATATAGGTGCTGTAAAACAGCTTACAGATGAATACGGCTTCTACAATGGTAATGTTAATTCAAATCATGTACCACAAAGTGTTATAGATGCAGGATATGGAATTATGAAAAATGGTGTTGAGCATGGTTATAAAGGCGTATCAGGGTTTGACCTGCTCGTAGATAAAAACCATGACGTATATGCCATTGATTTAAACTTCAGACAAAATGGTTCAACAAGTATGTTATTACTGAAAGATCGTTTACATGAAGGCTTTCATAAATTTCTAAGTTATCATTCTACAGGAGATAACACGCATTTCATCAATACAATAGAAAAATTCATCAAAAATGGCTACCTCTATCCACTTGCATACTATGATGGTGACTATTTCGGTAAAGACAACGTAAAATCAAGATTTGTTGGAATTTGGCATGCAGAAACTGAAGAAAAAGCATTAGAGCAAGAGCAACTTTTTCTAGATACATTAAGTAGTCAAAATAAATAAAAATTTTTTTACAATTTAACTTCTTTTATATTGACTTATACCTAATACGTATAATATATTTTATTGGGATTAAATATAAAGAAAAGGGTGGTAGAATGGCTATCCAGGATATGTCTAAATTTAAACAAATATTAACAAAAGAAAGATTTTATGTTGTGCTAAATGACCGTAAAATCTTAAGAGACGGCGATACTGATTTTCGTCTGATTTGGTCAACGAAAGAAAGTGCAGAGTCATATTTGAAATCGTATGAAATTACTAAATACGATAAAATTATGGAGTTAGATTTAGATAGATTTGTTACATATGAAATGGATGATATCCTTGATGAAGGCGATCAATTCATTGTGGACAAATCAGCAGAAGATAACGGAATAAAAGTAGAAGCAATTCCATTCATAGAAGAAATCATGAGTGAACTAGATGATATCCGAATAGATGAATTTGCAGAAGACATTTGTAACGAAAACTATGTTTACGGGTTAACAGTCAAAGGACAAAAACAATTCATTATCGTATCAGAAGAAGATGCAAGTCTACCAAACATGATGACAGTATGGAGTACACGCAAATTAGCAGAAAAAGTACATCGTGATGACTTTGAAGAATACGATATTATTGAAGTAGAAACAGAAGTCTTCGAAGAATGGTTAGAAGACTTGAAACAAGAAGACATCGCATTAGGAATCAACTTAAAATCAGGTGTGATCGGTACAGTAACAGATCCAAAAGCCATTTTAAACGCAATGCCTTGTTAAATAATTAAATAAATGTAATTAAAAAAGACGCTCGCTATAAAGCAAGCGTCTTTTTTTGTCTTTCGAATTAATTGCAATTAATAATATAATATTATTCGATTGTTGTAAAAATACTAACTGGAGGTTATAATAAATCAAAAAATGGTAAATTATAGTAATTGGAGGCGGTTGATATGTTAAAGTACTTAAAATTAATCATTTATAAATGGCAATTTGTAATTTCTTTTCTACTTTTATGTTCAATATCTATTATTCATTTATGGAATGTCAAAATACAGCATGAGGAATATCAACTACTAGAGTATACGCCTTACACAGAAAATATCATGATTAAAGGTGACTCATTATTATCTATTTTATATGTAGGGATTATGCCATTGGTCATTTCAATTGGCGTTAGTACGTTATTTTATAAATTAAATTTAAAATCAAAGTTTAAAACATTAATTTATTCGAGTTTCGTATCGTTTATTATGGTAACTTTACCGCTTTTAATAAATTTTTTAGGAATGTTTATGATTTTACCAAATATAAAACCTGACATTGTACTTAAACAGTTCGGTGGCATTTTTTCAGATAATCCAATGATCATTTCTTTGTATTATGATTATCCAACAATATTTATATTATCATTAATTGTGTTTGTAGGTTTATGGGGCATAGTAACAAATGTATTCTCAATATCATTACTATTATATTTTGGTGAGAAAGTTATCGTTATGTTTATACCTTTCATTCTTCATACACTATTTTATGCCATTACTGAATTCATGATAGTCGATATAATTGTAACGCCTATACATTTCTTATTAATATCTTATGGTATATATAATTCACAATTTTTACCGAGTTTATTCTGTATATCGATTTATCTTGTATTGATTACATACGTATATAGATTAAGCAGCGAAGAAAAAGTCATCAAAGTAGGTGAATAACTATGAAAAAAACACTCGTCATTACCGTTTTAGTCGTTCTAATTATCAGTATTGGTTCAATAGGGTATCGTCAATATGTAAAGGCAAATGAAAAATTTACAGATTACGAATTAAAAAAAGAGGAGATTCAATTAAATCATAATCATGAAATAAGTGTAGGCAAGTTAAAAATCAGTAATTTAGATGCGTATACTGTTAGTAATGAAATAACAATAGATATGGATATGACCATTTTGAAAAATAAAGGTTCGAAAGATGAATTTGAAAAAAACTTAGATGGAGCATTCATTTTACTTGTTGATGATTTATATGATACAAGTGGCGGAAAATATGAATTGAAAAATAGTAAATATAAAACAGCTAGTGTGACTTATGATAAATATGAAGCTCGTTTAAGTTTTAGCACTAACCTTGATAATATTAAAGGTAAACATAAATTGAAAGTCGTTTACCTCGACCGTAATGGTCATAAGTTGAAAAAATTATATTTACCGATTCGTGTTGACGGTGGGAAGATTGTTTGATACATTATTAGTAACTACTAAGGTAGTTACTTCATCCCAACGTAGTAAAATCATTTATCCCAAATAATAACCCTTAAGAGAAAAAGGTTTTTCTCTTAAGGGTTATTTCGTCTTCTATATCTTCTTCAAATTTATTAATATATTTATTGACTAAGACGTCATGCCAAATGTAGTCTTTCATCATTTTTATTTGTGTGTGGTCATAACTGATATAAGCGCGCATATTTGATTCTGCTGTTTGTCCGTAAATCATGTGTTCATCGTCTACGATTACGACAAATGGTTTAAGTGCTAATGAACTTTTGACGTAGTTTGTATAACGGTGATTGATGAGATCATAGCCGGGTTGGTCGACTTGGAATGTAATTCCTTGAATATGGATATCTTCTGAGACATGGTTTGTTAAGATGTCATATAAGTCTGGCCATATTGAAACGGTTATTTGTCTTTTAGCTTGTTTAATGGCAGATGTTACGGTATCGATGATTGTTGATTCATTTGTTAAGACTTCTATTTGAATAGGTGCATTATCTGTTACAATGTTTAATTTATTGATTTCTTGTTCCAGTTGAAGGAGTTCTTCGTTTTGCTTTTTTTCAAATAGTTGAATGGTCTGTTTTGGTGATAAGGCATAGTAGTATTTCTTTTGGTCTTGTAAATTGAAATAAGCGAGTCCTTGTTCATCAAGTTTATTGAGTGCTTCATAAATTTTTGAACGTGGTACGCTTGATATTTCACTAAGTTTATAAGCTGTTATGCCTGGATTTTGAACAAGGGCGATATAAGCTTTAGAGCCATATTCACTTAATCCAAAGCGTTTTAAAATGTCTATCATTTGATTCATAGTGTCACCTTCTAGTTTGATGTTACGTTAACCCCGAATAACGGAAGTATATCATATGCTTGATATTCAGAAACTGTTGCACCTTTTAAGTCGTTAGGTTGGACAACAAGTTGTTCGATTGTATTGGACGATAAATCAATGTCTTTTAATGATGTTTCAACGACTTCAAGAGACTCTAATGCACATCTTTCAATTGCGACAGATTTTTGAGTACAGAATGAAAGGTAAGTTTCTGACATTTGATTATCGTTAAATAAAACGTGATCTAAGTTACAATTTTGAAATTGACTCATTTTCAACTGACAATTTGAAAATTGTACATGCTTGAGTTTAATACCCGTAAAGTTAGCACCAATCATACGACAGTCTTTGAAGTGTACTCTATTAAGAGAGACTTCGCTGAATATACAGTTTGAAAGGTCGCATCCTTTAAATATAATATCTAATCCGTGAATTTTAGTGAAATCAACAGATTCAAATGTACATTGATTGAAATACATTGTATCGATTTGACTCGTTTCTTCATCTAATTGAATTAATGCTTTATCAAAGTACAAGTCATACGAAGACTGATAGAGTATTACATCTTTTTCTTCTTCATATTCAAAATCATTGTGTAGTTTAGGTTCTATAATTTTCATATTAATACTCCTTAATGTTTAACAATATATTGAACCGAGCGCTCCTGAAAATTCACCATTTTCAATGAAGTGTGGTTTTAGACCTCTTAAAATCGTGTAATCAACGACAATATTTTTGAGTAGTTCATTTTTAACAAATGAAGATCCTATAAACACAACATTTTCTGTATTGTATTGTCTTGCGGCATGAATGGATACGGTTGTGACTGTTTCTCCAACAATACCCATTACAGCTGCTAATCGATCAGCATTTGGAAATGCATCGTTCATATGTTGTAATACATGTCCAAAGTTAGCAGCAGTTAATTCTCCAGAAATAGGGGTGTTATCACCTTTATAAATATGTTTAACTTTTAAATCTATTTTATCTCGATCCCCATTTAAAGCTGTTTGAACAAGTTCGTCATAATCACTAATTTGAGTCAGTAAATAACTTAACCCTTGTATCATACCGCCACCAGCTCCTGTACCGCCTGCACGCTCTTGATGATCAGTAGTAGCATAATGAATAGAAGTACCTGTACCGACATTTGAGAATATATATGTTTCAAGGTCTATATTGTTTTCTTTTAAAAATATTTGAATCCCTTTATAAGTCGCATCAAATTCAATACTACGTTTCGCTTGATGTTTGATGCATGAGTCTAAGTATTGTGCTTTACCACCTGTAATCGATACTTCAACATCATCTAATTGATTTAACCAATCTGCAACTTGATCAATGTCAGTTGCTAACCATTTTTGATACGTTCTTTCATTATTTAATTCGGTTACGACTTTAATTAAAGTACCACCGGCATCAATACCAATTTTCACACGAACACCTCATCTAGAAAAGTAAATAATTATCGTTATTATACTATAAAAAATTGTATATGATAAATTAATGCTTTTTAGAAATATATTGTAAAAATTGTATAATTACATGATAAGATGATACCAAGTATAAATGAGGGAGGTTATATTTTGATTAGCATATACGAAATAAAACCGAAATTTCAGCAACTGTTAATGCCTATCGTTGACTGGATGAGAAAAATCGGAATGACCCCAAATCAAGTTACAATATTAGCATTACTGCTATCTATCGTAACAGGAATTATTTTAAGTATATTTCATGAAAACAAATGGATTTATATTTTAATGCCAATCGTGATGTTTGTAAGAATGGCTTTAAATGCAATTGATGGTGTAATGGCAAAAAAATATCAAATGAAATCTCACTTAGGGTTATTGTTGAATGAAATAGGGGATGTTATAAGTGATTTATTTTTATTTATACCATTCGTGTTTATTGCTGAAGATTATGGAATAGGTATTATGTTGTTTATCAGTTTATCAATCATAAGTGAAATGGCTGGTGTAACTGTTCAAGTGATCGGTAGTTCAAGAAGATATGACGGTCCGATGGGTAAAAGTGACCGAGCATTTATTGTAGGTTTCATCAGTATCCTGATTTTTGTTCATTTAAATATCATTCCTTATTTACATTTTGTGTTCTATATTTGTTCAATACTCATGTTAATCAATATTTATAATCGAATAACAAAAGGGTTAAAGGAGGTTAAATCATGAACTTAGGGAAGATATCTTCAGAAATGCTGATTGTTATGATTGGGGTATTTATCGTACTCGTATTATCCAGTTTGATTAGTATTTATTTAACGAAACGATATCCTGAAAAAGATTTCACTGAAATTAGATTAAGAATTAAATCATGGTGGAGTATGTGTATTATCTTTACAATTGCTTTAGTTATTCACTCTACTGTGTCATTAATTTTTCTTGGCTTACTTTGCTTTTTAGCTTTGAAAGAGTATTTTTCTTTAATACCTACAAATCGTAGTCATAGAGCCGTATTATTCTGGGCGTACTTATCTATACCAATTCAATTTACATTTATCTATTTTGGATTTTATGGTATGTTTATTATTTTTATACCGGTATATATGTTCTTATTTATACCGATACAAGCAATATTGATAGGCGAAACAAAAGGGTTTTTACAATCAATGGGATCTGTACAATGGGGCATGATGCTGATGGTGTTTAGTTTAAGTCATTTAGCATACTTAATTGTCTTACCTGGCGAAAAAAGTTCAGTACCCGGTGCAAGCCTTGTTTTATTTTTAGTTATATTAACGCAAGCAAATGATGTCTTTCAATTTCTGTTCGGTAAAGCATTTGGTAAACACAAAATTGTACCTAAAGTGAGTCCGAACAAGACTTGGGAAGGTTTTGTTGGGGGGATTATTTCAACGACAATTCTATCTTTATGTTTAGCACCATTACTTACGCCATTCACATTATTAGGCATGATTGTAGCAGGTTTATATATTAGTATTATGGGATTTGTGGGAGATGTGAATATTTCAGCTTTAAAAAGAGATTTAAATATTAAAGATACTTCTCAAACAATACCTGGTCATGGCGGTATTTTGGATAGAGTAGATTCTTTAACATACACAGCGCCACTCTTCTTCCACTTTGTAAGGTTCTTTTACTTTTAAGGGGTGAACCGATATGTTAAGACTCATTATATTTACATGTATCATTAAGCCAATTATTTTAATTGTTTTAGGATTAAATATACGTAGACGAGAATGGTTACCTAAAAAAGGTCCTATTGTGATTATTGCCAACCATAATTCACATTTAGATACACTTGTACTACTTTCACTTTTTCAAGGAGAAGGATTTAAGAAAGCACGACCTGTAGCTGCAGGTGATTATTTTCTGAAAAACAAACTATTAAAATGGTTTTCTATGAATATTATGAGAATCATACCAATAGAGCGAAAAATGACGCGAGATATTAAAGGATTATTTGAACCAATTGTGGATGCTTTAGATGAGGGGAGTATTATCATACTATATCCAGAGGGAAGTAGAGGAGAACCTGAAAAGTTATCAAAATATAAATCCGGGATTTATTATTTAATGAGAGAACGACCAAACATTCCGATACAACCTTTGTTTCTACATGGGTTAGGCAAATCATTACCGAAAGGCTCAAAACTATTTGTACCATTCTTTGTTGATATTTTTGTAGGACGTCCATTTTTATTTAATGAGAATAGAAAAGCATTTATGGATGAGCTTAATGAACGAATGAATGAACTTAGAAATGAAGGTGATTTTAAAGAATGGTAATCATATTTATATGGGCTTTTCTTGAAGCGATTGTATTCTTTATTATCCCTGATGTAGCTTTAACTTATTATGCAATCAAACAAAAAAGTAAATTTAAATTATTATGTGCAAATTTGATTGCAATTGTAGGTGCAGTTCTAGGTGGTATCATCGTTTACATTATTTCAATTCAACATTTGAACTTTGTTGAAATGATCATGATTAAGATTCCTGGTATTCATCCTTATATGATAGAACATGTGATACATTCATTAGAAGATAAAGGAGTGCTCGGATTAATAGAAGCACCATTGTTTGGTGTTCCATATAAACTTTATGCAATGATGAGCTATCACGAAGGTATATCTTTTATTGTATTTATACTCGTAAGTTTCATTGCAAGACTCTTGAGGTTTATATTAACGAGCTATCTGGCATATGTACTCAGTCACATTGTGTTTAAAAACGTTAATCAATATATCAAAATATTACTATGGTTAATCATATGGATCATCGTCTATTGGGTATATTTTTCGATACATTCGTTTTAATATATGAAATTACGACAATAAAAGAAAGCACCATTCATTGATGAAACAATGAATGGTGCTTTTTTTAATTATTTTTCTTCTTCTTCGCGTTCTTCTAATGACTTGGAGAAATCTGTGTCATCATCTATATAAGTCATTTTGAAATGTTTAGATGGTTCTCTACGTAATGCTTTCATAATAGAGAACATCATTAAGAATAGTATAAATGCGAATGGTAGGCCGGCTACGACAGAAGCTGTTTGTAAACTTTCTAAACCACCTGCTAATGTCATGGCAACTGAAATGGCACCAATTAGTGTTCCCCAAACTAATTTATACTTGAATGGCGGTACGATTGAACCTTTATCAGACATGCTTGATAAGATAAAAGTAGTTGAATCTGCACTTGTAACAAGGAACAAGAAGATTAATATTATTGCTAGAATACTTGTTGCTTCGTAAAATGGGAAGTTTGATAATAGGGAGAATAGTGCAACTGTATAATCTCCTTTAACATCTTCCGCAATAGAAGCACCTTTATTAATAACTAAATACATGGCCGTTCCACCAAAAGTGGCAATCCAACTAAATGAAATAAGTGGTGGAATAATTAACACGCCAATTACAAATTCTCTAATCGTTCTGCCTCTTGATACTCTGGCTACAAATCCTCCGATAAATGGAGACCAAGCAATGACCCATGCCCAATAGAACACAGTCCATTGTTGAATCCAAGAATTGTCGCCTTCATAAGGATTTAATCTTAAACTATATTGTACAAAGTTTGTAATATAGTCACCTATAGCAACAGTAAATGTTTCAAATATAAATTGTGTCGGTCCTAAAATAAGTATAAATATAAGTAAAGCAAAACAAATAAATATGTTAGCATTACTTAGCCATTTAACACCTTTATTAAGACCTGATGCTGCTGATCCAAGAAATAGTAAAGTCATAATGACGGTGATGATAATTTTAGTCCAATTATTATTAGGAATATCAAAAACATGATGAAGTCCGCCACCAATTTGCATTATTCCTAGACCAATTGATGTTGCAATACCCATGACAGTTGCGACTATCGCTAAGATATCGATAACATTTCTGTATGGTTTCTTATAAGTTTCACCGAATACAGGTTCCATTGCTGTAGATATTAAACCGTCTCTTCTTTTTCTAAATTGGAAGTAAGCTACGATAAGCCCTGCCATTGCAAAGATAGACCATTGTGAAATACCCCAATGGAAAAATGTATAACCCATAGCAAGTCGAGCTGATTCTAATGTAGAGCCATCTACTTCATTTGGAAGTGGTGATTTTAAGTAATGTGTCATTGGTTCAGCTACGCCCCAGAATACAATCCCGACACCGAGACCAGCAGAGAATAACATGCCGACCCATGATATAAATGAGAATTCTGGTTCTTCGTCGTCTCTACCGAGTTTAAATCGACCAAACCTCGTTATAGCTAATCCTATTAAAAAGATATCTAAAACGAATACGATGATTAAGAATAACCATCCTGTACTGTTAGATATAAATGTATATAATATGTTAGCGTATTTACCAAAACCTTTTGGAAAAATTCCAGCAGTTAAAGTCACTAATAATATAATAGACATTGATACCCAAAATACTAATGTTGTCTTATTATTATGCTTGTCTGTATTGTCTTTTGACTGTTTCATTAATATCCCCCTTTAAATTATGCAGTCTTATTTCTATTACCCTCATCCAAATCAAAATAACATGTGTACGATAATTACGTTTTCTATGGTTCTTAATTGCGCAATGAATGTAAAATTCGTTATGATATATATAAACAAACGGGAGGATATCAATCATGAAAGCTAAATCATTCGGTGAAATCGTCATTAAACCATTTGAAGAACATATGAGAACGGTACTATATGATTTTGAATTAAACGAACGACAACAAATTTATTCTTCATTGCCTAAAGAAGTGTTGGATGGTGCTATCGAAGATCCTGATAGAAGACCTAATGTTGTTGTAAACGATCAAGACGACATAGTTGGTTTCTTTGTATTGCATAAGTATTATCAACACGAAGGTTATGATACACCGCATAATGTTGTATATATACGTTCATTATCAATCAATGAAAAGTATCAAGGAAATGGGTATGGCACAACTATAATGATGAATTTACCTGAGTATGTTCAACATGTGTTCCCTGATTTTGATCATTTATATTTAGTAGTAGATGCTGAAAATGAGGCAGCATGGAATTTATATGAAAGAGCTGGCTTTATGCATACAGCTACAAAAGAAGAAGGACCATTAGGTAAAGAACGATTGTATTATTTAGATTTAGATTCAAAATATGTATCTTCATTGAAACTTGTATTAAATGAAGATGATTTAGATAACGAATTTGTCGATATACATTTAATGAAAGATAACCAAAAAGTAGGTATCATCGTATTAGAAGATAAAGATCATTATTTTGATATTCGTAGTATAGAAGTTGAAGAAGACGAAAGAAAAGAAGGTATTGCAGAGAGTGCTTTAAGACAGTTAAGTACTTTTGTTAGAAGAAGGTTTGAAGATAAGAAAGAAATACACATCACTTTATTCGGTTCAAACAATAAATTGAAACCTTTATGTGAGAAAGCGCGATTTGTAGAAATACAAAAATCTGAGGACTATATTAAACTCATGAAATATATTAAGTATTAACTAACATTTGCTAAAAATCATCTTGTCAATTATAATCGTAAACTGTTATGATTATAAATATTAATGTGCGACAATAGTTCGATTGTTGAAAGGAAGAGTAAAGCATGAAATTAAAAGATTTCACAAAAGAAATGGTAGATGAGCATTCATTTATCGAAATGGCTTATATTTTATTAACAGAGAACGGTAAAGAAACAAACTTATATGATATGATAGACGAATTCAAAAGCTTAGGTAATTATAATGATTCAGAAATTGAGAACCGTATTTTACAATTCTATACGGACTTAAATACTGATGGACGCTTCTTAAGTGTGGGTGAGAATATTTGGGGACTTCGTGACTGGTATTCAGTTGACGATATCGAAGAAAAAATCGCACCAACAATTCAAAAATTCAACGTTCTAGACGAAGACGATGAAGCTGATTCAGAAATTTCATTATTAGGGGAAGAAGATAAATCTAAAGATCTTGATATTACAATTGATCAAGATGATGAAGAAGGTTTAAATGATCCTGAAGACCCTGAAGACGAAGACGTAGAAGATGAATTAGATGAAGCGGGTCTTGTTGTAGATGAAGAAGACGAAGATGAGGAAGACGAAGAAGACGAATTTTAATTGACTTTTCTTTAAAAGATGGTAATATTTTATTTGGGCTCCTTTAAATAGGACAATCGTATAAATATAGCGCTCCCTCCTTACATTTTAAATAATGTAAGTGGGAGCGTTTTTTATTTTTTAAAAAATAAATGGAGGTACAAACATGACAAAGTTCATTTTCGTAACAGGTGGCGTAGTATCGTCTCTTGGTAAAGGTATTACAGCAGCATCACTAGGGAGATTACTTAAAAATAGAGGATTAAATGTAACGATTCAAAAGTTCGACCCATACTTAAATGTTGATCCAGGTACAATGAGTCCATATCAACATGGTGAAGTTTTTGTAACTGAAGATGGTGCAGAAACAGACTTAGACTTAGGACATTATGAAAGATTTATTGATATTAACCTTAATAAATATTCAAATGTAACGGCAGGTAAAGTTTATTCTCACGTACTTAAAAAAGAAAGACGTGGAGATTTCTTAGGTGGTACTGTCCAAGTTATCCCACATATTACAAATGAAATTAAATCAAGATTATTAATGGCTGGTGAAAGTACAAATGCTGATGTTGTTATTACTGAAATTGGTGGTACAACTGGTGATATTGAATCTTTACCATTTATAGAAGCAATTAGACAAATCAAGAGTGATCTTGGTCGTGAAAACGTTATGTACATCCATTGTACGTTACTTCCATACATTAAAGCTGCTGGTGAAATGAAGACTAAACCAACACAACATAGTGTTAAAGAGTTAAGAGGTTTAGGTATTCAACCAGATTTAATTGTGGTACGTACTGAATATGAAATGACTCAAGATTTAAGAGATAAAATTGCATTATTCTGTGACATTAACAAACGTGCAGTCATTGAATGTAGAGATGCTGATACGTTATATCAAATTCCATTAGCTTTAAAAGAACAACATATGGATGATATCGTCATTGAAAGATTAGATTTAGAAGCTGCACCAGAAGCGGAATTAACAGAGTGGAACCAATTATTAGACACTGTACGTAATTTAGAAGGTTCAGTGAAAATTGGTTTAGTAGGTAAATATGTTAGTTTACAAGATGCATACTTATCAGTTGCAGAAGCTTTAAAACATGCTGGTTATGATTTTAAATCAGATGTTGAAATTAAGTGGATTGACTCTGAAAAATTAAACGAAACAAACTATCAAAAAGAACTTGCAGATGTAGATGGTATTTTAGTACCTGGCGGATTCGGTGATAGAGGTGTAGAAGGTAAGATATTAGCCATTCAATATGCACGTGAAAACAACGTACCATACTTAGGTATTTGTTTAGGTATGCAATTAGCAACAGTTGAATTCGCTAGAAACGTAGTTGGATTAAACGATGCACATTCAGCTGAATTAGATCCAAACACACCATATCCAATTATCGATTTATTACCAGAACAAAAAGACATCGAAGATTTAGGTGGCACATTAAGATTAGGTGTTTATCCATGTAAAATTGAAGAAGGAACAATTGCACATAAAGTCTATGGTGAATTAGAAGTAGACGAAAGACACCGTCACCGTTATGAATTTAATAACGAATATCGCGAAAGATTAGAAGAAAAAGGCATGAAATTCTCAGGAACAAGCCCAGATGGTAGATTAGTAGAAATCGTAGAATTAGAAAATCACCCATGGTTTGTAGCATGTCAATTCCATCCAGAATTCTTATCTAGACCAACACGTCCACAAAAATTATTCAGAGGATTTGTAGAAGCAAGCATTCAAAATAAATAATATATATTTAAAGCGCCCTTTATCCTAATACTTTTTCAAGTATTTTAGATAGAGGGCGCTTTTTTGTATGAATATGTGTGGGATATTAAGTGCTGCGTTGTGAACACTTTTCGCCAAACTTGTTCGTAACAGGTGTGTTAATTACAAAAGTCGGCGGAAATGTAACTATGGAAGCCTATAATTACAAAACTCATAAGAAATGTAACTAAGGCGGTCTATAGTAACAAAAGTCGTTGGAAGTGTAACTATGGAAGCCCATAATTACAAAACTCATAAAAATTGTAACTAAAACCTCCGTTATCTCCCAACTCGTAAAATTCAGACCCATTATCTACTACTACTAAATTTCTTCATTCAAATCTTGTGTAATCTCATGCATTTCAGCAAACATGATATAATATATATAATTTAAAGCCATAAGATGTGGGGTAATGATTTTACTGTAATCAGCGGTTGGAATGATTGCTCTTGGTGTTGATAAGTCAATATAATGCATGAGTGATTCGTGTGTCTTATTGTCTTTATCTTTGTTGGCTATTACGACAAAATCTATATCGTGGTCGTTTAATTTTGTAATCCATTCGTTGAGTTCTTCAGTAAAAGAAGTACCGGCTAATAATACGCGGTCAGTAGAGTCGATCTTTTCGATATCATCTATAGTATTGAGTGTTTCTGCATGTGGAAAGCTTTCGTTACCATCAGTCATAAATGTTTGGAAATGATTGATTTCGTCGAAAGTTTTGATGCGTATTTTGCCTTCACCGTTTGCTGCTTGCATAAGCAGTTGTGATGCGATTTCAATTTCTTCAATTTGGGCATCTATTTTACTAAATATGCCATTTAATTGTGTATTAAAAATTTTAAGCAATTTGTATTCTCCTTATTAACGTCATTAAATTTATTTTATAGAAAAAGTGGGGTATCTTCAATGGATGTACTTATTATAGATGATGAAAAGAATATTAGACAATTATTAAAAGAAATTATGGAATTAAATCAATTTAATGTAGATACTGCTAAAAATGGAGCGGAGGGCATTGAATTATTTCATAAAAATACTTATAAATTGATTTTTATAGATAAAAGAATGCCTGGAATTTCTGGGGAAGAAGTATTTGCCGAAATTAGAAAATCTGACAACAATCTTCCAGTTTATATCATTTCAGCATTTCAATCATCTACCGAGTTAGAAGTTTTAAAAAAAGGAAATATTACAGGTGTGCTAATGAAACCGTTTACAATTGAAGAAGTTATGAAAATTGTAAGAAAACATTTAGGATAGGGCTTTCAAAAGGTGCATATATTCACAAAGTTTGATATAATAACTTTGTAAATAATTCGTGCCTTGCACATTAGGAGGAAACTCAATGCCTTTAGTTTCAATGAAAGAAATGTTAATTAAAGCAAAAGAAAACGGTTATGCTGTTGGTCAATACAACATCAATAACTTAGAATTTACACAAGCTATTCTTCAAGCTTCACAAGAAGAAAATGCGCCAGTTATCCTTGGTGTATCTGAAGGAGCTGGACGTTATATCGGTGGTTTCAAAACTGTCGTTAAAATCGTTGAAGGTTTAATTGAAGATTACAACATTACAATTCCAGTTGCTATTCACCTTGACCACGGTTCAAGTTTCGAAAAATGTAAAGAAGCTATCGATGCTGGATTCACTTCAGTAATGATCGATGCATCTCATCACCCATTCGAAGAAAACATCGAAATTACTTCTAAAGTAGTTGAATATGCTCATGCTAACGGTGTTTCTGTTGAAGCTGAATTAGGAACTGTTGGTGGACAAGAAGATGACGTAGTTGCAGAAGGCGTTATCTATGCTGACCCTAAAGAATGTCAAGAATTAGTTGAAAGAACTGGTATTGATACTTTAGCACCTGCATTAGGTTCAGTACACGGACCTTACAAAGGTGAACCAAACTTAGGTTTCAAAGAAATGGAAGAAATCGGTGCTTCAACTGGTTTACCATTAGTATTACACGGTGGTACTGGTATCCCAACTCACGATATCAAAAAAGCTATCACTTTCGGTACAGCTAAAATCAATGTTAACACTGAAAACCAAATCGCATCTGCTAAAGCAGTTCGTGAAGTGTTAAACAACGACAGCGAAGTTTACGATCCACGTAAATACTTAGGACCTGCTCGTGAAGCAATTAAAGCAACAGTTAAAGGTAAAATCCAAGAATTTGGTACTTCTAACCAAGCTTAATTTTAATTAAATTCAAACTACTACAAGCATCGTGCTTGTAGTAGTTTTTTCTGTTTTTATAGAAAAATTGAATATTTATTCAATACGTTTACTCAATTTATTTTAATGCCAAAAATTTAAAATTTAATACTTCTTTCGTAGTAAATTATGTCATTTCTATTTACTTTTTATGTTTTTGCGTTTATCTTATTGAATAGTATATAATGGAAATAATTATCTATTCATGTTGAGAGAGTATGCATTCTCTAAGACGATGAAGTAAAGGAGTAAACATATGTCTCAAGAAGTTATAAAAATAAATGGTGGTAAAAAATTAAATGGTAAAGTGCAAATAAGTGGTGCTAAAAATAGTGCAGTTGCACTTATTCCAGCAAGTTTAATGGCGAATGATGTTGTGACATTAGATGGACTACCAGATATTTCAGATGTCAAAACTTTAATGAGCCTACTTGGTGATTTAAATATTAAAACAGAATTAAATGGTGATCAGCTTGTCGTTGATTCAAGCGATGCGGTGAATCTACCTTTACCTAACAATAAAGTACAATCTTTAAGAGCGTCTTATTATATGATGGGTGCTATGCTCGGACGTTTTAAAAAATGTGTGATTGGTTTACCTGGCGGCTGTCCTTTAGGCCCTAGACCAATTGACCAACATATTAAAGGCTTTGAAGCACTAGGTGCAAAAGTAACAAATGAACAAGGTGCGATGTATTTAATAGCTGAAGAATTAGTTGGCGCTAAAATATTTATGGATGTTGTGAGTGTTGGTGCAACGATCAATATAATGTTGGCAGCTTCTTTAGCAAAAGGCAAAACAGTAATAGAAAACGCAGCGAAAGAACCTGAAATTGTTGATGTTGCGACATTATTAAATAATATGGGCGCTAAAATTAGAGGTGCAGGTACAGATACATTGAAAATTGAAGGTGTAGAATCCTTGCACGGTACAAAACATACAATTATTCCTGATAGAATAGAAGCAGGTACATACATGTGTGCAGCAGCAGCCATGGGTGAAGAAGTGTACATCGAAAATATCATTCCTTTACATTTAGAACCATTAATCGCTAAATTAAGAGAAATGGGCACTGAAATCGATTTAGGTGAAGATTCAGTTGTTATTAAAGGTAAAGATGAATATAAACCTGTTGATATACAAACTGCAGTTTATCCTGGCTTTGCAACAGATTTACAACAACCATTTACACCTTTATTATTAAAAGCAAATGGTCAAAGTAAAATAACAGAAACGATTTATCCTGCAAGATTTAAACACGTTGATGAACTGATCAGAATGGGTGCAAATGTGAATTTAGAAAATGGCACAGCTATCTATTATCCATCTCAATTGACAGGTGCAAGTGTAGCAGCAAGTGATTTAAGAGCAGGAGCATCTTTATTAATTGCTGGATTAATGTCTGAAGGCGTTACAACGGTTTATAATGTGAAGCATATTCATAGAGGATACAGCGGTATTGTTGAAAAATTAAAAGCACTAGGTGCTGATATTTGGACTGAAACCGTATAACAAGTATAAATTATATACTTTGTATATAAAGTGTAGTATAATGGCAATATAGAAGTTAAAGAGGTGAGTAACATGGAAGTATGTCCTTATTTGGAAGAAACTTTTAAAGTAATAGGACGCAGTTGGAATGGTTTAATACTTAATTATTTATCACGTTGTGATGAACGTTCGGCTCACTTTTCTGATATGAAAAGAGACTTAAGACGTATTACACCTAGAGCATTATCTCTTAAATTAACTGAATTAAGTGATTGGGGATTAGTTGAAAAGAAAGTTGTTACAACAACGCCTCTATCAGTTGAATATCATTTAACAACTAAAGGATACGAATTAGCACAAGCGCTTGTACCATTAGAAGAGTGGGCACAAAAAAATGTGGAATTACAAGAGAATCATTCCTAAATGAATTGAATATTATAAAGTACCCGTCAATGCGATGAAAATCATTTCGTTGGCGGGTATTTTATTTGTGTAATTAAAACCATACGCTATGCGTATGGTACAGTATGGTTTCACCGTTGTATTAAAAAATGCATCTCTACATGCTAGAATAATATT
>NZ_JAJNHJ010000035.1:0-22378 GCF_022386965.1 Mammaliicoccus sp. B-M6 | reverse complement strand
TTATTTTGAATTTAAAATCATATTTTTTCCTCATAAGAATGCACCCCAATAATTTGATTTGTTTAGGTCAAATATTTGGGTTCACATCAGACTTGGACAATCTCTTGGCTTAATTATGGCGTTAAGCCAAGACTCAGCTAACCTCCATACTTATCCAACATATTAGCCAAGAGATATTCATTACAAACACCACCCCCAAACCCCACAAAAAAAGACTGGCAACGCATCTTCTAAAGATTTGTTGCCAGTCTTCCTATTATTCATCATTGTATGAAGGTTCTAAGTTAAATATATTAATTTAGTTTTACCAAAGCTTGCCTTCTCCTAATCCTTTGGCTCCTGGTGCTGGATCTGTGAACATTTGTCCGATAGGGACTGTATATGCGATTAAGATAAGCAATACTGTCACGATGATTAAGAATCTCCAGTTCTCAACAAATTTAATGACTGGTTGTTCTTCGTCCAATGCTTCTGATACTGGATATTCTTCTTCGCCTTTAGGTGATAAGAAGGCTAAGTGTATAAACACCATTACGACTAATATTATAGAAATAAATAAAATTGTTCCCCCAACTGCTTGTAGTACTTGATATGGTATCCATTCAGCAGCTTGTTTAGCACCGCCATATTCTGAATATGTTGATCTTCTTGGTGCACCTTTTACTAATCCAACATAGTGCATCGCGCCACTCATAATTGTCATACCGATTGCCCAAGTATAACCTTGCATAAGTGCTAATTTATTTGTGAATTTAGTTAGTTTTCTACCTGTACAATGAGGTATTAACCAGTACATAATTCCGAAGAATGTCATGATGACTGCTGAAGCGATTGTTAAATGGAAGTGTCCAGTTACCCAAATTGTATTATGAATTAATCCGTTCATTTGTGCAGATGCGTTTACTAAACCACCTGCGCCACCTGGGATAAAGGCTAACATACCTAAGAATGGTAATACGAATCTTGCGTCATTCCATGGTAAAGATTTAAACCATGTGAATAATCCTTTATAGCCTTTAGAACGTCCGTAATTTTCAAATGTTGCAAACAGACTAAATGCTGTCATCATTGAAGGTATGACAACCATAAATGTTAATACAACTTGTAAGTATTTCCATGTATCATCAATACCTGGTTCAACTAATTGGTGGTGTATCCCAACTGGAATACTGAAGAATAAGAATAGCATAAATGACATTCTTGCTAAGTTGTCAGAGAATGCTTTTGCACCGATAATCTTTGGCACAATTGCATACCAACACATGTAAGCTGGTAACAACCAGAAATAAACAAGTGCATGACCAAAATACCAAAATAATGTTCTACTTAATGTTACGTCTACTCTTTCAACTAAACCTAATGACCAAGGAATTAATTGAAGAAGTACTGTCGCAGCAACACCTAATGAACATACAATCCACATTACCCCGTTAATAGCTACCATGTAGCTTAGTAGGGGAGATTTCTTACCTGGATTCTTCTTCTTAAATTCTACATATTTTAAAATTTGTCCAACTGTAGAAATCCAGCTACCTACAACAACAAGCGCCATACCAATATAGAAAATAGCATGTGCTTTTAATGGTGCATAAAAAGTATATAAAACAGTGGCTTTGTTTAATAGAACCATTGTTGCTGCCATGAGCGTTCCAATAATCATTACCCAAAATCCAACCCAACCGAACTTTCTTTGTACAGACGTTAAATGTCCAGATGTCTTAGCTACTGCAGAAAATTGAAAGCCTAAGATAAAGAAAGTTGTCAGTACTAATGCTAATACGATACCGTGCACTGTTAAGATTTGATAATAAGAAATTTGTTTAGGTAATTGTAAATATCCTGATCTTACTAATGTTTGTAACAAACCTGCTAATCCACCAAGGACTAAACAACCAATAGCTACATACATATGCGCCATCACAAGTCTGCTATCATTCTTATTTAATCGTGTTATCATTTTTTATCCACAACCTTTATCATCGACTTCATATCTGCATGTCCGATACCACAATATTCATTACAGATGATTAAATATTCGCGTTTCTCATTGAATGTCTTGTAATATTCACTAATATGTCCAGGTTCTAACATCATGTTGACGTTTGTGCCTGGTAAACTAAATCCATGCAAAGTATCTTTACTTGTCGCAATGATTTTTACTTTTGAACCTTTAGGAATTTCGACTTTACCCGGCTGATAATTGAAAGCTGAAGCAAGAATAACTAATTCATAGTCGTAATCTTTGCCGCTAACTTTGTGTAAACCTGGTTTGTTGAAAGGTTCGATTTGATCGACTTTATCAGGATTAACATAGTCTCTACCAGAAGCGGCTGGCGTGTGTCCATTATGCAAACCTGTAATCATCAAAATTGTTAAGAAAATGACTAATGAGCTAATGCCGACTTTTAGCCATACTTTTTCGTATTTATGCACAGATTTCACCCCTTAAATTCTTACTAAAAATAAAATAAAACAAATTACCCATAATACTGCAAAGATGCCTCCCAATGTGAAAACTGAATACAGTGTGCCTCTTAAATCCAGATCATCATGAGAGTGGTCATCAGTCTTCTTGTTTAGGTCATTATTTTGGACTGTCATTTTATTCATCCTTTCTTATATTCTCTTCATTATTTATAATAGAATAGAGATTAAATAATTAATGTGATGTAAATCACACTATTTAAATTATTTGTGTAAAAATAAAGGGGAATTAAAATGGATCGTAATCAAGCATCATTAGATTTACTTTATAAATTAAAAAAAGAAATTGAAAAGTCATCTAACCAACCATTAATTAAACAAATCAATGAAATGATTAAAAAAATATATAACGAACAATATACAGTGAGTTTTGTCGGACATTTTTCAGCAGGGAAATCTACATTAATTAATAAAGTTATCGGACAAAATATATTAACAAGTTCTCCTGTCCCTACGACAAGCAACACAGCACAACTGATTTCTTCAGATAAAAACAGCATTTCCGTTAATTTAAACAACAATCAATATACAGTTGTAGATAATCAAGAAGATGTTAAAAGGCTTAACACTGAAGATAGAGAAGTGGAATCTATCGAAATTGAATTTACATCAGATAAATTCAATAAAGGCTTTACTTTTCAAGATACACCTGGTGTCGATTCAATGAGTGACAATCATAGAGAAAGTGCTTTTCAATATTTGCTGACATCTAATTATGTATTTTATACAGTCGACTATAATCATGTGCAGTCGGATATGAATTTTAATTTTATTAAATCGTTAAACAAGCTGGATATTCCGGTTATATTGGTCGTCAACCAAGTCGATAAACATGACGAAGATGAAATCTCGTTTGATACATATAAAAATCGTGTTAACAAAGCCGTTACAGATTGGAAACTGAATTTAGAGAAGATATTTTATGTTTCTAAATATGATACGCCGAACAATGAGAAGCAGTTATTTAATCAATATATCCATCAGCTTGATCAACAACGTACGGAACACCAAGTATTTATTGACCGTGTGACGAATTACATTAAACAAGAACAGCTGAAATATATTAATCAACATATGGAAACGATTCTTTCTGATATTGATTCTACTGAAGAAACATTTGATGACGATTATCAAGCATACAAAGAGAAATTCAACGTCCAAAGTGAACAATCATTAATTCAAGATAAAGATCAGTTCACTTCAAATTTAAAAGAAAAGCGCAAAGAAATTTTAGATAACGCTTATTTGATGCCATATGAAATGCGAGAAACGATTCGTCAATATTTAGAAACAACGGCTAAGGACTATAAAGTTAAAGGATTATTTAATAAAGATAAGAAGAAAGCGATGATTCAAGATGAAACGCTTGAACAAGTGAAAGAAGCTTTAGACATCAAAATTCACGATGAAATTACGAAAGTATGGATTAAATCATTAGAGAACTTGAACAAATACATTCAAGATGCGGACTTATTCGAGAAAATCATCAACCAGCAATATACGATTAGTAAAGAAGAATTAAGTGATCATGTACAAGAGCAAACATCGATTACAAATGATTACGTGTTAATTTATTCTAAAGGCATTACAGAAATGATTAATCGAAAAATACGCAATGAAACAAATCAATTAATAGAAGAAATCGTTAATTCGAGTGAAGTGCATAACGAGTCTAATGAAGAAACGAATCAATTGAATGAATATGAAACATATGTTGAATTTAAGAATTTAAAAACATCACTTATCACAAACAATTATCAACATTATTATATTCATCTTGATGAATCTATCGATAAATTAATAGATAGACATTTCATTAATATAAATGAGCTTGACCTAGAAGATAAGAAAGAAGCGAAACAACAATACAAAGAAGTTCAAACGGAACATCAAGAAAATAACTTGCAACAACTTAAAGATCAAATCAATCATTTAAAGAAACTGCCTTTATTTGAAGGTGAAGTGCATAACATTGAAAGCCAAGTTGAAAGAATAGAGAATAACATCACAAAGATTGCTGTATTTGGAACATTTAGTGCAGGTAAGAGTAGTTTAATTAATGCTATTTTACAAAAGCCAGTGCTACTAAGTTCACCGAATCCAACGACAGCAAGTATTACTGAAATTAGCTACGGTACTGAACAAGAAGTGACATTTAAGACTTATGAGCAATTATTAGAAGAGATTAATCATATAACAGAGTTCGCCAATAAACAGTACTCAACAATTGAATCATTCATTGACGATAAAGATATTAAACAACATGCATCATTATCTAGTAATCATTTAGCATTCTTTGAAGCAATCGAGACGAACTTTAATCATTACAAAGATATCTTAAAAGAAGGCAAATCTGTCGCATTCGATATAGAAGAATTAGAAAAGTTAACAGCTGATGATACACATGCTGCATTTGTACACAAAATTAATTTAAGACTTGAAGAAGAATGGTTAAAAGACAAGATTATAATCGATTCACCAGGTCTTAATTCTAATAACCAAAGACATACGAGAGAGACTGAACAAATTATTGCATCAAGTGACTTAATTATTTATGTGAGTTATTATAATCATGCCTTTACTGATAAAGACGGTGAGTTCTTAACTTATATGCGTGATATGAATAATTTACAACAATCACAAGGTTTGAAATTTGTTATTAACGCCATTGATTTAGCAGAATCTGAAGAAGATAAACAAGCTGTTATATCTTACGTAGAATCATCATTAGATGCATTGAACATCAAACCAGAATGTTATCCAGTTTCAAGTAAACAAGCACTGAAATCACATGATGACGAGTTCAAACGACTTATGAACGCGTTAGATCACTTTGTTAAAGTTGAAAGTAAGCAAGTTCTAAAGTCACAAGTAGAATCTAGAATTAAACAACTGACGAATGAATTAGAACAAATGGTGCATACGTATAGACAAGATAAAGTACAACTTGAAAAGAGAAAATCAACTTTACTCAGTTATAAAGATAAACAGAACTTCACAAATCAAATTGTGATTAAATCACATCATCAACTGGAAAAAGAAATTCACGATCAACTGTATTACTTGAAAGACAGATTGAATATACAATTAAATGATATCGTCAAAAAACATTTCAATACATCGACCGTTACGGATCAATTTAAACAATCTCTTCAAATGAGTACGAAATATTATGTAGATGATTTAAATCAGAAATTAAGTTTGGAAAGCTCGCTTATCGTAGAAAGATTAAAGAATTTTTATGCGAGAACATTTGATGATTTATTAACACCAACAATTGTTGAATTAAATGATGCTTCTATTTTAATCTCTAAGTTTAAACATGAGTTTGAAAATGAAATTAATCCAGAACCGATTAGCATTCACGTTCAAGATATTGCGAAACAAACAATCAGTTCGGTGAGTAAGAAAGATTTAATTAAGACATCTAAAGTAAAAGAAACGCAAAATGCAATTTTAAATGATACAATGAAGCTTATCGACCATCCAATCGTGACGTTTAATGAAGCGTTAACTAATAATTTGGCACATTATGATACAATAGGTGAGTCGTACATCGATCAATATAATCAAGAGACGATTCATCTTATTGAAGATTACTTGTCTGTAAATATTGATAATGATGTCATAGAAAAAATCGAAAACGTCTTAAAAGAGATATAAAGGAGCATAATATGAGTAACAAAATATTATTAATAGATGGTATGGCTTTATTATTTAGACATTTTTATGCAACAAGCATTCATAAACAGTTTATGAGAGATTCTAAAGGAATTCCTACGAATGCTGTACAAGGATTTATTAGACATTCTTATACAGTAATCAATGATATTAAACCGACACATGTTGCCGTATGTTGGGATATGGGATCTAAGACTTTCAGAAATGATATGTTTGAAGCATATAAATCAAATAGGGTTGCACCACCTGAAGAAATGATTCCACAATTTGACCGAGCGAAAGAAATCGCTGAGAAATTAGGACTACTCAATTTAGGTATTACGAATTATGAAGCGGATGATGTCATTGGGACAATTAGTAAACGCGCTCAAGAAAAAGGGCATGAAACATATGTCGTGAGTGGTGACCGAGACTTATTACAATGTATAAATACAGATGTTGATATATGGCTGACGAAAAAAGGATTCAATATTTACAATAAATATGATATTCATAAGTTTAGAGAAGAATATGGTTTAGAGCCACATCAATTAGTAGATGTTAAAGCATTTATGGGTGACACAGCTGATGGTTATCCAGGTGTTAAAGGTATCGGTGAGAAAACAGCGATTAAATTGATACAACAATATCAATCTGTTGAAAATGTTCTTGAAAACATTAACGAATTAACAGCAGGACAACAAAAGAAAATCATCACGTATCGAGATGACTTAGCAATGTCGAAACAACTTGCTCAAATTCATACAGATGTACCATTAGAAACAGAAGATTTACTGAATCAAATGACATATCATCATGAAATCGAACAATCTATCGAAATCTGTAATGAACATGAATTATTCGTATCAAGTAAATATTTAACTACGAACTTCTTATAATTAAACGCAAAAAGCATATCACGCGCCGTCGTGATATGCTTTTTATTTATGCTTTAATTGTTTTCTTAAGGCAGTTTGTGCCAATTGATTGGCTTCTTTATTTTGAGCTCGTGGAATCCACTTTACAAATATTAAATCAAATTGACGTTCTAATTCTTTAAATAGCTCGAAATAGGGTTTGAACGTAGGATTTTTGACAAAATCTTTATCAATACTATCTGCAATTAATTTCGAATCTGTATAAATCAACGCATTACCAACTTCTAATTCAATCGCATGTTGTATAGAGAAGATTAACGCTTCCCATTCAGCACAATGATTATCCATTTCACCTATATATGAAGTAAAATGATGTCTCGCATCATCCGTAATAATGACGCATGCACAACAACTCTCTCCAGGATTGCCTTTAGAAGAGGCGTCAAAATATATTTGCGGCATTTCAATCAACTCTTTCAAATTATTTACCTTCTCATCTAATTTACACGAACGATAAACAGACTTCAATAAATGGTCATAATATCTTTAATTCAGACTTAATAATTCTTCATCAAAATTGTACATAATATTACAAGTTGTAAAAATAGTATATATAAATTATAGAGTTATGGATAAATAGTATTTGAAATTGACATTAAAAGTGATATACTAATTCAGAACGAAATATAATTTTGTTCATATCTTATGTGTGGATAATCTTAACGGAAGGAGAGTTAGTTTCGCACGACCATTCACATATTAATAGTGTGCACTTCACTCATATATCTGAGATTCATTAATAGAATATATACTGAACACATTACTAATGAGATAGAGACAAAATAGTAACGGGGGAAACTCAGCCATAAGTAAAGTTGCCTTTTATGAAATTTTATAGTAAAGGGGCTTGCTAATGGATAAGCAACGGAAATTACAGAAGTTTAGTATCCGTAAGTACACGGTAGGAACGTGTTCGATACTAATCGGTACGCTTATATTCTTAGGCTTACCAACTCACGATGCATTTGCATCTGAAAATGTAATTCAAAAACATGCACAAGAAGAAAAAGCAGAAGGCAAATCAACAGATCCAGTTGAAGAAGCATCTGCAATCGAAGAATCATCAAATGTAGAAGAAACTAAAGAAATCGGTACAGCGGAAACACCAGCAGAACAACCACAAGAAGAAGCAACTACCGAAGCACCTGCAGTTGATGAAACAACACAAGATACAACAACTAACGAAGAATCAACTACAGAAGATAAATCAACTACAGAAGAAGCATCAACAGAAGAAGCAACAAAAGTTGATACAGTAGCACCAGAAGCTGCTAAAGTTGAAACTGCTGAAAAAGCAGAACAACCAAAAGCTGAATCAACAGAAGTAGCTAAAGAAGAAACTACTACTGAAGCAGCAACAGAAACTGCAGAACCAGCAGTTAATACTGTAGATGCAGTACAACCAGCAAGTGTTGAAGAAACACCTGCAGTAGATACACCGACAGTAGAAGCAACAGTTACAAATACAATTTCTGATGTAGATACAAGCAGCGTGTCATCTAAATCACTTGAAGACATTGTTAATGATCAAAACAAAGACAAAGTCGAAGCAACAACATTAGAACAACCTTCAAGACAAGCACCAAGATCAGGTGAAAGTTATGGAAGTGTGTTTAGAGCAGCAGAGCTTCAAACACGTAATGTAAGTAACTGGGTTGAGTACTTTAGAGCACTTGAAGACAAAAATGTTGGAACAATCAATTTCACTCAAGATATCTCAATGCCTGCTTCTACAAGAGGACCAGCAGGTGCGAAATATAATCACATTACATTAAGTAACAATCCAAGAGCGATAACTGTTAACTTAAATGGTCACGTATTCGATGCTAAAGATAACTTCATTGAAGTACCTGCAAATGGTAATAACCAACCAGCTTGGAATTTCACATTTAATAATGGTGAAATCAGAACAGCTAGTAGAACAAACAATGCAGCTGGCGGGAAAACAATGGTATTTTCGAGTTCAAAAATGGTTCACACGATCATGTGCTTAATTTAAGAAACATTACACATACTGGTGGAACATTAATTAATGACGATAAATTAGAAGTTAACTTACTAGAATCATTCACAAGTCATAACAATGGTGAAAGTGGTAAAGACAAAAACATTACTATAGGTGCAAATGTTATTAGATCATCTGAAAATAGTACTATCAACATGGATATGAGTACTAAAGGTAAAATCTTTAAAGTTTACGGAAGTAACAATAACACAACTAATGCAAGAAAATACCTCAACGGTAACCTTTCATTTGGTCATCATTCAACAGTTACTTTAAATACTTCATCAGAAAATCCATTTGATGAATATAATGCACATACAATCTTCTCAACTGAAGGAGATGGGGTCCGTATTGTTTTAGGTAACGATAGTACGATTAATTTAACTGGACAAGATATTTTTAGTTATGGTGTTGGCCAAGGATTAGGTAGTGACGGAGAATATGGTATGTTAAATACCGGACAAAGAACTACTATCAATATCAAGCAAAAAGGTAATGGTAACATTATAAACATGCACGGTGGTTCAGTTGTCAATATAGAAAGAGATGCCGTGTTCAATGCTGTATCTGAAAATAAACTAAATGGAGATGCTAGAAAAAATAACCTTATTGGTTTGAACTCTAACTCTACATTTAATGTACATGAAAATGCTGTATTTAAAGTTGATGCTAGAAACCATCAGATTGATGATAAAGGTAAAAAAGGTGGTAACAACCCTGTTATGACTTTACCTGTATCTGGTGCAACAAAATCAGCAGTAATTCTTAAAGAGAATTCAACTTTTGATATTAAATCAGATAATCCAGATTATCATTCTGAATTAATTGGATTTGGTAATGTTGGTGGCGGAAATGGTGAAAGAGGTATCTTCATTGAAGGTACAGTGAAATACTTCAACTTGCAACGTACTGGCATTGTTTCAGGTGGTGACGCAGGAACATACTTCCAACCTACTGGTAATGTGACACTTATATATGGAGATCTTACTAAAGACAATGTGCTTAAATGGTCTGGTAATCATGAGGTAAGAACTTGGGATGCTCGCCAGTTTAGTGGAAAAGGTATGTACGATTCAGATATTGATAGTAATGTTTCGCATATTTGGGAAAACATCTCAAATTTCTCATCAGTTGTAGCTGGTAAACACACAAAATCAGGTTCTACTACTGTAAACGAAGGAAAATCAACGCTTGAAAGTAATAACGGTTTATCAATTAAAGATCTTGATCTCGGTAGTAACCAACGTTTCTTATTGATTGGTAACACGGATGCCAAAGCAAATGATCCGAATTACGGAGAAGAATATAAAGAAACAAGTCCAGGTACTGCTACTGAATTACCTATTACTACACCTGAAAACAAACCATTACCAGATAATACGACATTCAAAATTCCAAAAAATGTTATTATTCCGGATGGTTGGACATTTTCATTTGATGATAAGGGTAATATAACTATTACACCTTCGGCTGATGCGAAAACTAATCATACTTATGATTTTCCGGTTGAAA
Source organism: Mammaliicoccus sp. B-M6 (assembly GCF_022386965.1). Taxonomy (NCBI): domain Bacteria; kingdom Bacillati; phylum Bacillota; class Bacilli; order Caryophanales; family Staphylococcaceae; genus Mammaliicoccus; species Mammaliicoccus sp. B-M6. The sequence goes on along the minus strand of NZ_JAJNHJ010000035.1, from coordinate 11,779 downwards.
TTACTTACCCAGACGGTTCTACTGAAATCGTTCCTGTTAAAGTTGTAGTCGAAAAACCTGCTGACAAACCAGCTGGTAAGACTCAAGCTGATGACAATACACCTGGATATGGTTCTAAAGATCAAGGTCCAACTCCAGTTAAACCTGGTACATCAACTCATATCCCACAAACTGGTGATAAAGAGTTACCACCTGGTACGAAGTTTGAAGTACCTTCAGACAAAGTTCCAATTGGATGGACTGTAACTGTAGATCCTAACACTGGTGACATTACAGTTGTTCCACCTAAGAATGTAACACCTGGTACTAAAGTTGATATTCCAGTAACTGTTACTTACCCTGATGGTTCTAAACAAACTGTAACTGTTGGTGTTGTAGTTGAAAAAGCTTCTGATAACACAGATGCTGGTTCTAGCAATATGAATGGTATGGATAGCAAAGCTGCTGATCATGCTGGACATATGGCACAAACTGAACAACAACAAAGCACTAATGGTATGGAAAGTTCTAAAGATAACATGATGAATAAAGATAGCAAAGAACAAGCAAAAGTATTACCAGACACTGGTGAAACACCTGCTGAAAATGCTACTTTATTCGGAAGCTTATTCGCAGGACTTGGCTCATTATTCTTATTCGGTCGTCGTAAAAAAGAAGAAGAAGAACAATAAAATAAAATGATTATTTTCATTTTTGTCTATACATATTTGAATTCAGATTAAAAAAGATTTATATACATATATTGAAATTGAAAGGAATGAAAGAACGTGAATGCTAAACAGCAAATTAAACAAATTATAAATGACCATTCTGATTGTGAAAGGTTATTTATAAGTATAGGCCATCCTAAAGTTAAAGCCGTTGTTAAAAGCTTTAAATTATCGAACAGTAATCAAATGATTAAATTTATCGAAACATATCGTAAGAAGAGTGGTAAAGCGGCTAAATGGATTAAAATTGATATTGTAACATCTGTTGAAGACATCCCATTTGAAGATTTAAAAGAAAACTTAGTTCATACAACTAGAAATCATGTTGAGTATGGTTTTGCATTAGATTCCAATTGGCATCCAGCATTTTTACCAGAAGAAATAAACAGCAATGCTTTTATTAGACCTACAAACGAGAAAGGGATATTCATACTTTCTGAGAAAAATATCAATCATTATTTAAGAAAGTATAAGAAGAATTATAATTTGTATTTACACAAAGATTATGATGGCAAAGTAGTTCAGAGATTCTATACAAAGAGTTTCTTTATTGAAGAAGAACAGGTTATAAATTTAGAACAAGAAGGTTACAAGAAAGGGTTAAGACCAATAGATAATCTTCCAGTTGAAATTAATCGTATGATTCATACGAATACAGATTATTTGATGAATCTTATACAAGATAATGGTAAGTATCATTATGGCTATTTTCCACACTTTGATATCAATATCAATACTTATAACAATTTATGTCATAGTTCGACAACATATGCATTTATTAAATCATTATCTTATTTGAAGAAGAATGTAAGTATAGCTAAGAAACCGATAGATTACATTATCAATCATTATTTATATAAACATGACGGTGCAACTTATGTATTTGATGACACACACTATATTAATGAGATTAAATTAGGTCAGAACGCTGCATTTATACTAGCTGTATGTGGTTATATACAATACGGTCGCTCTAATAAGAAGTATTTAAAAGTAGCTCAAAATGTTGCGAAAGGCTTATTAAATATGATTGATGAGAACGGAGAAACAACTCATGTGTTGAATTATCCAGATTTATCAGTTAAAGATTCATTTAGAGTCATTTATTATGAAGGTCAAGCAGCTTTAGCGTTATTAAAATTATATCAACTGGATCAAAATGAAGAATGGTTGAATACTGCCAAATTACTTTATGAAAAATTTATTCAAAAATCATATTGGAAACACCATGACTACTGGTTAAGTTATAGTACATAAGTATTGATTCAAATAGAACCAGAAGAAAAATATTATCAATTTGCTTTTCAAAATTTAGGAGAACATTTGAAGAATGTACAAAATCGTCAATCTACAGATCCATTATTACTAGGCATGTTAATGGCTACATATAATATAGTAGAAAGTGCGAAACAACATGACCAATCTGAGTTGATTAAACAATATATTGACGTTGATTTATTGGTTGATACGATTCATAGAAGAGCAGATTATATGAGAACAGGTTATTTTTATCCTGAAGTTGCAATGTATTTCCAAAATCCAGAGCGCATATTAGAGGCATTCTATATTAAACATGAAGGTTATCGTGTAGAGATAGATGATATCGAACATTATTTAACAAGTTATGTAGAGTATTTGAAGGTATTCCATCAATAAGAAAATCCTACCTTTTCCATTGAAATGGAGTAGGTAGGATTTTTATTGGATTTGTATGAAATTATTCGCTAATTTTACCATTTCTGTACATTGATTTAGCAATGTAACCAAACGGTACGTTAGATAAAGTTGTGATGAGTTTTAAGAAGTATGTCGTAAAGAATATTTCAAATACAACATTGTTCGGTAAGTTACCATAGAACGCAATCAATACAAAGATCGCTGTATCGACTATTGAACTGACAACTGTACTTCCGTAAGCTCTTATATAGAATGTTCTATCTGAAGAGAATTTCTTCTTAATTAATGTAAATAGTAATACATCTAAATGTTGACCAATGATATATGCAATGATGGATCCAAGTGCAATTCTTGGTACAATATTAAAGATTGTTTCTAGCGCTTCTTGAGAGATATCTTCCTGTGCAGGAATAAACGCTAATGAGCACTGTAATAATATAACCATGACGATTACTGAAGAAAATCCAAGCCAAACTGCTTTTCGTGCTTGTTTTCTACCATAGATATCGTTTAATATATCTGTTGCAAGATATATTGATGCGAACATAACATTTCCAAGTGTTGCACTAACTGAAAAGAGTTCTACTGTTTTAATAACCTGTATATTTGCTATAATAGTACCTATAGCAACCCAAACGAACAGGCCAGTTTTCCCAAAAAATCGGTATAGAACGAGCATCAATATAAACGTAACGAAGAAAGTTCCAATACCTATTAATTCATTATACATAACTTTGTTCCTCCTAAATTTTGATATAGCGGGTGTTTAGAAACCGCGATAATCGAACTTATCTATTATACGGCTCAAAGTTATAAAAATCAATAAGCTTTATCGTAAACAATTTGTATGATGAATGTTATAATAACGGTCTAGTAAGGGAGTGACACTCATTTTAGCTCAAGAAGAGAAACAAGCAATTAAACAAATAGATCAATTGATGGAAACATACTGTAAAGGGTGTTTATTAAAGACACATTATAGGGAAACTAAAGGTAAACACCAAGCACATCAGTATTGTATATCGGAATGTTCTATCGGTATACGCATTAAACAATTAGGTAACAAGTTGCAATAAGGAGGATATTATGGAAATTGTTAGAGTTGAACCGACACCAAGCCCAAATACGATGAAAATCGTTTTATCATTTAAGAAAGAAGATAGGTCTTCAAATACTTATACTGAAGTGAATGATCATAATCCAGAATTCATTAACCGTATTCTTCAATTAGATGGTATTAAATCTGTATTCCATGTTATGGACTTTATCGCTGTAGATAAGCGTCCAAAAGAAAACTGGGATACTTTACTTAAAGACGTTACAGCAGCCATCTCTGGTTCAGATCAAGAAGGGGACTTTGCTGAAAAAAAAGTAAACGAACATTTCGGTGAAGTAAAAGCTGAAGTCTTAAAATTTAAAGGTATACCTTATCAAATTAAATTAACAACTCAAGAAGAAGAAAAACGAAAACAACTTCCTGAAATTTATATTGATAGTATGCTAAAAGCGACAAAAGACTCAGATAATGTTGTCTTTTTAAGAAAATGGGAAGATTTAGGTGTACGTTACGGCGAAGTAGAGGAAGTATTAGCAACCGTTCAAGAAGAAATATTAGCTTTGTACCCTAAAGAGAAATTAGAGGCTTTAGTTGAAGAAGCTTTAACAAGTGACATTACCATTCCTGAAAAGCAATTTGTACATGTTGATAAAGAAACGTTTGAACAAGAAGAGGATTGGAAAGTAAAATTAAGAATGTTAAATGACTTTCCAACACCAACAGAAGACGATTATCCATTATTAGATGTCGCGTTAAATGATGAAAAGCCTCAAGTACGCAGAATGGCAATCGTACTATTAGGTATGATTGAATCAAAAGAAACATTACCTTATTTATACAAAGGTATGAAAGATAAAGTTGTTTCTGTTAGAAGAACAGCTGGTGACTGTTTAAGTGATTTAGGATTTAAAGAAGCATTACCAGTAATGATTGAAGCATTAGAAGACCCTCAGAAAATTGTAAGATGGCGTGCAGCTATGTTTATATTTGATGAAGGTGATGAAACTGCTTTAGAAGCATTGAAGAAAAGACAAGACGATCCAGCGTTCGATGTTAAATTGCAAGTACAAATGGCAATTGAAAGAATCGAAAATGGTGAAGAAGCATTAGGTTCTGTTTGGAAACAAATGGCTAATAGAAAGAAAGAGGGATAAAATATGAATGCATATGAACAATACATGAAAGAACTCGCTCAACCAATGAGAAGTGAATTAACTGGACAAGGCTTTGAAAGTTTAGAATCAGCAGAATCAGTTAAAGAATATATGGAGAACGCACAACCGAATGAAACAACATTTATCGTTGTAAACTCTGTATGTGGATGTGCAGCTGGTTTAGCACGTCCTGCAGCTGTTACAGTAGCTCAACAAAATGATAAAAAACCTTCTAGAATCGCTACAGTATTTGCTGGACAAGATAAAGAAGCAACTGAAACAATGAGAGAATATATCGCACAAGTACCATCAAGCCCATCAATGGCATTATTTAAAGGTAACGAGCTTAAGTACTTTATGCCACGTGAACATATTGAAGGAAGAGATATCCAAGAAATCTGTTTGGATATTAAAGACGCTTTTGATGAATACTGTGACTAATATTCGTATCACAACTGCCGTTAAGACAAATGCATCTCTCTACAAACAAGTAGAGGATGCATTTTCTGTGTTATCTAAATTAGCATCCATTCAGAATGTTCAAATCATTAAACGAAGAAAATTAACGATTAATCAATTATTTCAACGAGAAACGACACCATTAATTGTATTTGAAAGTAGTGGACCTAAACTCTATTTCACACCAGATACACCGATATATTTTCACTTAGATACTGTCAAAGTTAAATTGCATATAATGAAACAACATAAGATGCCAGTACTAATTGAAATGTTAGATGAAATAACATCAGACTTTACAACATTTAATTTCATAGATGGCACAATGGGATTTGGACGAGATACGTATTTAATATTAAAGCATTATCAGCAAGCAAATATATATGCAATAGAACAAAATCCACTTATCCATTATGTCATTTCTGAAGGCATGAAACGCTATTTAACGGAAGACGAATTAAGACGAATCCATTATATAAATGATGATTATCACAATTGGGTCGAACAACATTCAGAATTGGTAGATATCTTATATTTAGATCATATGTTTGAACAAACACTTGATGAAGACGATAGAATGGGGGAACTTTCACGAAATATTGAAATACCTTCAGAAATCAAAAGTGTATCGGGGTTCAAATATTTAATCGTAAAAGCACATTATAAAAGCGAGATTTTCAAAAAGTTTAATACAATACAATGTATAAGGAAAAGCACTAAAACACATTATGGACTGAGAATAAATCGAGGTTATAAATTTGAGTGATGGACGTAATCATTTAAAAATACAAAAACTGGGACAAAAGATTGTCCCAGTTTTTGTATATTACCCCTTATTGATACTATTCTGTAATGCACATACTAATCATATAGCATAATAATAAGAAGAACCCTAAAGTAGCAAAAATTTCATTCATTGAAATAGCCTCCTTCATTTTGTTAGCACTTTATTAATTTATATCCATTATACCTAATAATCGTGAAATTTTCTATATTATATCAGTAGTAAATTACCGTTATTTTCGTTAATATAGTAACAGGAGAATATGAAAAAGAGGTGCTCAAATGAATAATTTTGATAAAGCGTATCACGATTTATGTAAAAGGGTATTAGAAGAAGGCGAGAATAAGGACGATAGAACGGGTACGGGTACGATTTCTATATTTGGTCACCAAATGAGATTTGATTTATCTGAAGGTTTTCCGTTATTAACAACTAAAAAGGTTTCTTTTAAATTAATTGCAACTGAGCTTTTATGGTTTATTAAAGGCGATACAAATATAAGATATTTATTACAATATAAGAATAACATTTGGAACGAGTGGGCTTTCAAGAAATGGGTTGAAAGTAATGACTATGATGGTCCTGATATGACGGACTTTGGTCGCCGTTCTTTAGTAGATGATGAATTTAATGAACAATATAAAGCGCAACTTGCGATATTCAAAGATAAGATTCTGAATGATGATGATTTTATGATAAAATACGGTGACTTAGGCAATGTTTATGGTAAACAATGGAGAGATTGGAAAGATCAAGATGGTAAACGATTTGACCAACTTAAGACTTTAATTGAAAACATTAAACAAAATCCTAATTCAAGACGCCATATTATTTCTGCTTGGAACCCAACTGAAATAGATACGATGGCATTACCACCATGTCATACATTATTCCAATTTTATGTGAAAGACGGAAAATTAAGCTGTCAATTATATCAACGAAGTGCAGATATTTTCTTAGGTGTACCTTTTAATATTGCGAGTTATAGCTTATTAACTCATTTAATTGCGAAAGAATGTGGTTTAGAAGTAGGCGAGTTTGTCCATACGTTTGGTGACGCGCATATTTATAAAAACCATATAGACGCAATAAATGAACAACTTTCAAGAGATTCTTACGATGCACCTAAACTTAATATCAACACAGATAAATCATTGTTTGATATTGAATACGAAGATTTAGAAATTGACGGTTATGAATCACATCCAAGTATTAAAGCACCTATTGCAGTTTAAAAAGGAGTAATTTAAATGAAATCAATTATAGTTTGTCATGATCAAAATCGCGTAATTGGCTTAGACAACAAAATGCCATGGCATTTACCAAATGACTTAAAAAGAGTTAAAGCATTGACGACTGGAAATACGATCGTGATGGGAAGAAAAACATTTGATTCTTTAGGTAAGCCATTACCGAATAGACGTAATGTTGTATTAACGACAAATCCATCTTTTGAACACGAAGGTGTCGATGTGATTCATTCTTTAGATGAAATCGATCAACTTGATGGACATATCTTTATCTTTGGTGGTCAAGGACTTTATGAACAAATGATGGACCGCGTTGACGATATGTATGTAACAGTAATAGAAGATAAGTTTCAAGGTGATGCCTTTTTCCCTCCATACGACTTCAAAGATTGGACGGTTCTTTCATCTGAATCTGGCGAACTCGATGAAAAAAACACTTTACCACACACTTATATGCATTTGGAAAGGAAAAAATAGTATGTTAAGAACGACGAAAACAATCGGTTATATTATAGGTTATGCAGCACTTGTGTCTTCACAATTAAACAAAGTTAAACATAAGAAGTCATTGATTAATGATGTCCGCAAACAAGATGAAATGATCTTTTTATATGCAAAAAGATGGGCTTCACGCATTCTAGATTCAGCTGGTGTTACAACACACTTGTCTGGCAATACAGAACCATTTGATGAGCCTGTATTATACATTTCAAATCATGAAGGTAATTTTGATATTCCTGTATTAATTACTCATTTACCACAACCATTTGGATTTATTTCAAAGACAGAAGTTCAAAAAATTCCGTTTTTAAGTCCATGGATGGAAGAAATGAATTGTATATATTTAGATCGTTCAAATAGACGCGCAAGTTTACAAATGATAAAAGATGGTATTAACAAATTAAAAGAACAACATTCTTTATTAATTTTTCCTGAAGGTAGTAGAAGTAAAGGCGGAGAAATGCAAGAATTTAAAGCAGGTTCTTTTAAATTAGCTAAATCAGCTAAAGTTAAAATTGTACCTATTGCGATTTATGGGACATCTAAAATCATGGAAGCTCAAGATTCTAAAAAAATGGTCCCTGGTGATGTTTATGTACACATTCTAGACCCAATTGAGCCTTCTATTTTTGAAGATAAGACCATGCAAGAAGTAAGTCAATTTGTACAAGGAAAAATTAGTAATACTGTTCAATCATTAAAGGAGAATCATTATGTCAAAAATTAAAATAGTTGTTGATTCGACGACAGATTTATCAGCAGACTTTTTAGAAGAAAATAACATTACTGTCGTACCCCTAAATATACTAATCGATGGTGTTACGTACGTAGACCAAGAGGATATTAGCTCAACTGAATTTCTAGAAAAAATGAAAGATGCTAAAGAACTACCTAAAACAAGTCAGCCACCAATTGGTAAAATTGTTGAAACATATGACGCATTAGGAGCAGATGGTTCTGAAATTATTAGTATTCACATGACTTCTGAGTTATCAGGTACATTTAGTGCAGCTCAACAGGCAGCACAAATGACAGAAAGTAAAGTTACTGTTGTGGATAGTCAATTCATTTCATTAGCATATGGATTCCAAATTGAAGAAGTCGTGAAGATGATTAACGCTGGTAAAACTGTTGAAGAAATCGTCGAAGAAATTGAAGTGATTAAAAATAATTTAAGACTATTTGTGGTCATTGGTAATATCGACAACTTAATTAAAGGTGGTAGAATCGGTAAAGCGAAAGGCTTACTCGGTTCATTGATGAATATTAAACCAATTGGCGAATTGATTAACGGAAAAATCGAAATGATGCATAACGCAAGAACACAAAATGCAATTGTTAAATATTTAATGAAAGAATTAGATGTCTTCTTAGAGAATAAAGAACTTATTAAAATTGGTATTGCAGATGCGAATGCAGAACAATTGATGACGAAATTGATGAATACAATTAAAGAAAAGAAAAATTTCCACTTGTTTGATACTGCAGTGACGACACCAGTCGTTTCAACACATACTGGTGAAGGTGCTATTGGCGTGTTCTTCTATGGAAAATAAACATTGGATGAATCATAGAGCTTGGTTTTACGCTTTTATTATATTAATTATTCTAATACTTGGTGCTCTAGCTTATGTATGGTCTCAAATTTCAGACGATACAAACCATCCAACCATAAACACAGAACAAACTAAGAAAGATTTCACCATTTCTTTTGATAATGCACAATTAGAATCGTTAATGAATGCTTCTATGAAAGATTATGATATTCAATCACGCATCACTAAGAAATCATTGTCATTTGATACGCGTACTAAAATTTTAGGTAAAGATATTGATATTACACTTCAAACGAAACCTAAAAAATTAAATAACGATATAATCTATTTCAAAATTCAATCGATAGATATTGGTAAATTAAATATTTCAAATCCATTTATTTTATCTCAAATCAAAAAATATAGTGAACTTCCACCATATATTCATGTAAATCCTAAAGATGAATCATTCAATTTATCTTTAGATCAGTTGGATATTGATAATGTTGAGTCTATACAAATTCAAACATTAGATATTTTAGACAAAAAATGGTACTTTGATATTAAGTTAAAGTAACTTAACATCATTAAAGGAGGTACAACTATGGCATATGCAACGTTAGCTGGGGGATGTTTTTGGTGTTTAGTTAAACCTTTCAATGAATTCCCTGGTATTATTGAAGTGACTTCCGGATATAGTGGTGGTCATGTTGAAAATCCAACTTATGAGGAAGTTTGTACAAATCAAACTGGTCATGTTGAAGCAGTTCAAATTGAATACAATGAAGATGAAACAGACTTTGAAGCTATTTTAGATATATACTTTAAGACTTTTGATCCAACAGATAACAAAGGTCAGTTCTTTGATAGAGGCGAAAGTTATGAACCTGTTATTTTCTATCACGACAAAGAACAAGAAGAAATAGCACATAACAAAATCAATCAATTAAATGAACAAAATATTTTTGATAAACCAGTCATTACGCCAGTTAAACCGTACAAGAACTTTTACCCTGCGGAAGAATACCATCAAGATTATTACTTGAAGAATCCTGCACATTATCAAGGGTATCAACAAGGTTCTGGACGTAAAGCATTTATAGAAAAGTATTGGGGGCGTTAAAATGCTTAAAAAAAGTAAAGATGAATTAAATGAAATGGAATATCTCGTAACACAACAAAATGGTACAGAACCACCTTTTCAAAATGAATATTGGAATCACTTTGAAAAAGGTATTTATGTAGATAAATTATCTGGTAAGCCATTATTCACTTCAGAAGAAAAATTTGAATCTGATTGTGGTTGGCCAAGTTTTTCAAAAGCGTTAGATGATGAAGAAATTATCGAACTTGTTGATAAAACACATGGTATGATCAGAACTGAAGTACGCTCTGAAGATTCAGATAGTCATTTAGGTCATGTCTTTAATGACGGTCCTAAAGAATCTGGTGGCTTAAGATATTGTATTAATTCAGCTGCTGTACAATTTATTCCATATGATAAATTAGAAGATTTAGGGTATGGAGAATTAGTAAATCATTTTAAAAATTAGAGGAGTCGATTGTAATGTTTAAAAAATTATTTGGCGGTAACAAATCAAAAGATACAAATGTTGAAGTATTTGCACCAATTTCAGGTGAATATGTAGCAATTGAAGATATTCCAGATCCAGTATTTGCTCAAAAGATGATGGGTGAAGGATTCGGCATTAAACCAACAGAAGGTGTAGTAGTAGCACCATTTGATGGAGAAGTTGTGAATGTATTCAAACCTTCAAATCACGCTGTAGGTATTAAAGCAGCTAACGGATTAGAAGTATTGGTACACGTAGGTTTAGAAACTGTTCAATTAGGTGGAGAAGGCTTTGAAGCACTTGTTAATACTGGTGATACAGTTAAACAAGGCGATGAGTTATTAAAATTCGACATTGAAACAATCGAATCAAAAGTAAAATCAGTAATCAGTCCTGTGATTATTACAAACACAGATGACGCTGAAGAAATTAATATCGAAAAATTAGAAAGTCTAGTTAAAGGTGAAACTAAGGCTATTGATGTGAAAATGAAATAAATGAAACAATATTCTTTCTATCAATACGCACTAACAAAGCGAAGTGAAAAAAGCGAAGTAGGTAAGTTGGCAGATTTAATCTTCCAAGACTTATCATTTCCTAAATTCACAAACGATTACCACACACTTTCAGATTACTTAGAAACAGAAGCCATGTTCACACAACCAATGAGCGTCTTCGATGATTTATTCGAATCATACGAAGAGTGGTTGAAATTCTAAGGTAAAATAAAACACCTCATTTTCAAGTGGAAATGAGGTGTTTTTTCGATTGTAGATTTGGATGATGGGGTGCTAATTATCACAATTCAGAATTGTGGTAATTAGAGACCGCTTACTATCATTATTCTGAATTCTGGTAATTAGAACGTTGTAACTTCCATTATTTCGAATTGTGGTAGTTAGAACGCTGTAACTTCCATTATTCCGAATTCTGGTAATTAGAAAGGCTCTCACTTACGGACATTTCTCGGAATTCTGTCCCTAACAAGAATATGTCCATATAATTGTGTAATAAAAAAAGAGCCATATATAGCTCACTTTAGTACAATGTAATCGACTAAGAAAAAATTGTAGAGGTG
>NZ_JAJNHJ010000034.1:0-23009 GCF_022386965.1 Mammaliicoccus sp. B-M6 | reverse complement strand
GATTCGAAGACTACAGGCTGAGAACATGCCCGCGGAAAGCATGCGCATAAAAAAATGCCGGCAAAGTCTAAGACTTTGTCGACACTCTGAGGAGATGCGAACGCATCTCCTTTTTTCATATTCCCTTTATCGAGTTCTTTCTTTACTTGTCATATATTTATGATACATCTTTTTTATTTAATAATTCTTTAATACGTTCTAAGACATCTAAATCTTTTCGTTTTATTTCTTTATTTTCCATGTAAAACTACCCCTTTATATGTTATTTCACCAATCAAAATTACTAGAAACAACATGTGTTAAACATTTAAGGAAATATGAAATATTGACTTTTCTCGATTTAATTATATCAACGTTGATAAGATAATATCATTTATCTCTTTTCTATTGTTGCGTGATGTAGTTCTCCGTCCAATATGGCTGTAATTCTTCGCCGATATCAACACCTACACCTAATTCTTTATAATCTTTATTTAAAATGTTTTTTCTATGTCCAAGTGAATTCATAAGACCATGATGTGCATATATACTACTGATTTGACCATAAGCCAAGTTTTCCCCAGCAGTAACATAATTAAAACCATCTCGATCTAATCTATCAAATGGAGACATACCTTGTTTGTTATTATGATCAAAATAATCGTTATTCACCATGTCTTGGCTATGCTTTCTTGCAGTTTCACTAACACGCTCATTATAAGCTAATGTAGGTAAACCAAACTGTACACGTTCAGCATTTACAAGATCAAAGTTTTGTAATTCTAAAGCTTTTTTGTATTCATCAGAAGCTGCATGATACTGATTCGTTCGTTTATCTTCAGTTGATGATGCAATCTGCATGATACCTTTAATTTGATTATTTTCATGTTTATCATAAAACACGGTTGTATAGATGTTATCAAATTTGAAAACATCATAATCTTCATCATTTTGTATGAGTTTCACTTTGTCTTTTTCTATTGCTTTTTCAGGTTCTCCAAGTATAGAACGAACTTTATCTTTGTTCATTTTACTTGTAATACCTTTTTTAGAAGTTATAAGGTCTTGGTTTGTATATAAACCAGTTACTTTGTCATGATCATAACTTACCATTACAAATTCATGATAGTCGTTATGATACACATGCCATTTCTCGTTATATTCATTAGCAGTTATACGCTTAGGTTTACCAAGTTTCTTTTCTACTTCGCTCTTTGTTTGATTGATTTGAATATTATTAATCGCAAATTCTTGGTCATCTGGTGTCTTCAGTTCAACTTTCTTAGCTGTTTCTTCGTGTTGTAATCCTTGTTGAACATTCAATACTTTTTGCCCAATTTGTCTAGACAAATCTGATTCTGGGACTGGCTTGATAAGTGTTAAGCATAATAGCAACATAAATAAAAAGAATACTTTTCTCAAGTCGTCACCTCACTTGTTTTAGCCGCGATCACTATCACCATTAAATATTGAATTACGAACAATTACATAGTCTACTTTTGTAATAGAATGTAGATCTTTTCCACCTGCATAAGAAATAGAACTTTGTAAATCTTGTTCGATTTCAATTAACGTATCTTTTAGAGAGCCTTTATGTTCAACAAACATCTTTTTACCCTCTACATTTTTACGTTCACCTTTTTGAAATTCAGATGCACTACCGAAATACTCTTTATATAGTTTACCTTCTAATTCAACTGTTTCACCTGGAGATTCTTCATGTGCAGCAAATAATGAACCAACCATTACCATACTTGCACCGAATCTAATAGATTTAGCAATATCACCGTTCGTTCTAATACCACCGTCAGCGATCATTGGTTTTCTAGCAGCTTTGCTACAAGCGTTAATTGCAGCTAATTGCCATCCACCAGTACCAAATCCAGTTTTAATTTTAGTAATACATACTCTACCTGGTCCGATACCAACTTTTGTTGCGTCAGCACCCGCATTTTCAAGTTCACGAACACCCTCAGGCGTACCAACATTACCTGCAATTACAAATGTTTCAGGAATATGTTGTTTAATATGTTTAATCATTCTTATAACTTGCTCAGAATGACCGTGTGCAATATCTATTGTTATATATTCAGGAACAAGCCCTTCATTAGAAAGTTGTTCTATAAAAGTATATTCATTGTCTTTAACACCTACAGAAATTGAGGCGAAGAAGTTTTGGCTTTGCATTTTTTTGATAAATGGAATACGTCCTTCTTCATCAAAACGATGCATGATATAAAAATAATCATTACTAGCAAACCATTCAGCTAGTTCTTCATTCATGACTGTTTGCATATTTGCAGGTACTACTGGTAATTTAAATGTCTTTGGACCAAATTTTACAGTAGTATCACATTCAGAACGGCTTTCTACTATACATTTATTTGGTATTAACTGTACATCTTCATAATCAAAAATTTTCATATCAATAACCTCTTTCACAACTATTAATAATAATCCATTAGTTACTATACATGGTTAAGTAGTAAAAGTAAACGAAATAATACTATAAATGTTATTTATTTAGAGCTTTATCAAGAGTTTTGATATTTTCTTCCATTAAAGACTGATATGAAATATTTTTTTGTTTGGCTTCATCTTTAGTTAATACTTCTAAATTATGAAATTTTAGCGGTTTACTTTTCGTATCTTTCTTTATAATATCTGTCATTTTTGAACTAACATTTTGCTCATATAAAATATATGGTGATTTCGAGTTGTTAATATCTTTAATAATTTCTAGAATTTCTTTTTGAGTTGGTTCTTCATTATTCATGCCTGTGACACCTTTTTGTTTAAAGTGATATCTGTTAGCTAAATACCCTAGAGAATCATGAGAAATAAATACAGTATCTCTTTTTGTATCTTTCGTAACGTTTTGTAAACTTTCATCAATCTCGTTTATATCTTTAATGAGATTTTGATAATTTTTTTGATAATATTCTTTATGATCAGGATCCTTTTGTACGAGTTTATCTTTAATAGATTTAGCCGCTTCTTTATTAACAATTGGATCCAACCAAATATGTGGATCGTTAGCACTTTCTTCGTCTTCGTGCTCATGTTCATGCTCTTCTTCTTCACCATGTTCATGATGATGTTCTAAAATATGACTTTCTTTCAAATTAGCAACCGCTTCTAATTTGTGATCATCACTTTTAATAGTAGAACTAATTTTTTTAGCTACTGGATCTAATTCATTTGAAGAATATATAAACAAATCACTTTTAGCAATATTAAGCATTTCTTTTTGTGTTGGTTCATAATTATGTAAATCCGTGCCGCTCGGGTAAATAGAATTTGCATCTACATATTTTCCACCAATTTGTTTAGCAAAGCTTTCATAAGGAAAGTTAGTTGCATAAATTTTGATTTTGTCATTTGATGATGTTTGGTTGTTACAACCTGAAAGTATAAGTGCCATCGTTAATAAAGCACCAACTATAATATATATTTTTTTCATATTTTAACTCCTACGTTATTATTTGTTTTAATTATAACAATATACGCTTTTACACATCATATCGCAATTATATAATACACATATTTTTGCATTGAAAACTCATTTATATTATGCTAAAATTATAAAACGTAACGATTACTGAATAGAAAGGCTGATGAACATGCGTGTCAATATCACGTTAGCATGTACTGAATGTGGCGACAGAAATTATATTACAACTAAAAACAAACGTACAAATCCTGAACGTATTGAAATGAAAAAATACTGTCCAAGATTAGGTCGTCACACTTTACACCGCGAAACTAAATAATTTCTTATTCTATAAGAAAATATACGACAAAGAAGTCAATTCATACATTTGAAATGACTTCTATTTTTATATACTGTTACTTTATGGCTTTAAAGCATTTATGTGTTAAAAGTTTTTGTTGCTTATTTACTGAAATACTAATAAAATAATATGTATATTTTATTTACAGATAAATTGTACAATTAGAAAGCAAGGTGAATTATATGGAAGAAATGAAACGAGGATTAAAGACTAGGCACATATCAATGATCGCCATTGGTGGTTCGATTGGTACTGGTTTATTTATGGCCAGTGGTGCAGTCATCACTCAAGCAGGACCTGGCGGCGCACTTATAGCTTATTCAATCATTGGTGTTATGCTCTACTTTTTAATGACAGCTATAGGTGAACTTGCAACATTTTATCCAGTTTCTGGTTCATTTAGTGCTTACTCAAGTAGATTTATTGATCCATCAGCAGGATTTACTGTTGGTTGGCTATATTGGGTAATTTGGGCACTGGTAACAAGCGTGGATATATTAACTGCAGCAAAAATTATTACATACTGGGATATATTCCAAAATATTAACCCGTTTGTATGGAGCATTATTTTCTTAGTTATTCTATTCTTACTCAATGCATTTACTGTTAAAGCATTTGGTGAAGCTGAATATTGGTTAAGTTTTATTAAAGTCGCAACTATTATAATCTTCTTAATAGTTGGTGTACTTGTGATATTTGGAATCTTAGGCGGTAATGAACCACTTGGACTATCAAACTTCACTTATAAAGAAGCACCATTCGTAAATGGTATTTCTGGTTTCTTAGGTGTACTACTTGTTGCTGGATTTAGCTTCGGTGGTACAGAAGTAGTAGCCGTAACAGCTGGTGAATCTGAAAATCCTAAAGAATCCATGCCAAAAGCAATTAGACAAGTATTCTGGAGAATTTTATTATTTTATATTTTAGCAATCGCTGTGATTGCAGCAATTATTCCATATACTGATCCATTGTTATTAAATAAATCAAACACTGTAACACAAAGTCCGTTTACAATCGTATTTGATAGAGTTGGTATAGCATTCGCTGCTTCAATAATTAATGCAGTTATTTTAACAGCACTCATTTCAGCTGGTAACTCAGGCTTATATGCTACAAGTAGATTACTTTACTCACTTGCACAACATAAGCAAGCACCTAAGTTTATCAATAACTTAAATAGAAACAATATGCCATTCGTTTCATTATGTGTCACAATCGTATTAATATTCGTTTCTATCGTATATGCAACGATTAATGCAGATGGTTATTATAGATTATTGAATATGTTAGGCGCACTTGTTACTTTAGTTTGGTTAATGAGTATAATCAGTCATATCCGATTAAGAATGGCCATTAAGAAACAAGGCAAATCAGCAACAGATACACTTGAATATAAAGCACCTTTATATCCATTAGGTCCAATTATCGTAATCGCTGTTATAGCATTCTTATTAATCGGTCAATCATTTGATAGCATTATGACATTGAACTTCCCAGTATTAATCGAATCATTCTTACCGATTATATTAGGTTTCGTAGTATACTTTATTCATAAATTCACAACGAAATCAAAAATTATCAAACTAGAAGACATTGATTTAACAAAACACCAATATAAGAAATAATTTTTAAAAGCGCCACTCAAGTAGATTGAGTGGCGTTTTTTTATTTTGTATTTTGTTTGTATATACTTGTCTTATTTACACTTTGACCTAGTTTTGTTACTAACGGCATCCTTAGTTACAATTCTACCGACTTTTGTAACGATAAACCCTGCATAAAATATCATTACATTAATCCCGTACTCATTAGTTCAAAACGTTTATAAAAATTTGCTAACTATAATCTACTTTTTCATATTGCAATATATATAGTATAATAAATATTAATGATAATTTTAGAATAAAGAAGGTGTAAATATGACAGGTCAAACTAATTTATTTGATGATGTTATGGAACAAGATGAACGTTTTGTCATTGTTGTTCAAAGTATTTATGATACACATGCTCAACTCGTTAAGAAAACACTTAGAGAATATACAAGTTTAACTCGGGAACAGATGCAATCACTATTTGATCATCTTAAAGATTTATATTTAAATGAACCATTTGAAGAGAATCAAGCATTTTTTGATATTACTGTTTATACGAACCAAGACTATGCAGCGGACCAAATTTATGCGCATATTAAGAGAAAGAAATTCAGCCATGAATGGACGCATACAAGTAAATAAAGGAGTAATCACATGTCCCAAGTAAGTAAAGTTTTTCCTTTAGATAATGAACAGCAAGTTGAAGTAAAAGTTAAAGAAAATAGATTTGATTTTGAAATAGATGAAATGCTCGCAATTACACAAGAAGAACATTCAGAATTTCCATTTATACCTGTATCTCCTTGTTTAGGATATTCTAGAGGGTTATATCCAGAGCATCCTTTACTCGTTGGTTTATTGTTAGGATTCTTATACCATGAGTCTTTAACAGGCGAAACGGATGAACGCATTCAAACAATTGCTAAAGCTATTAATAGTAAAAATCGCAGTAAAATGATTCAAGCTTTAAATATGGTTGAATCGAATAAACTTGGTCATTATCCACCAACGAGATTTCTAGGTTTAAGTGAACGTGCTGTCAATTTAGGACAATCGATTTTTAGTTTATTTGATGATGATGTGATGTTCTTAGCTTCTACACGAGATAAGATCATTTCTCATCCACCATTATTAGATCATAGTGATATTGTTGACCCTCAAGAACGTTTATTTTTCTATACGAAAGATAAAGACTTCTTTGATAATGATGAACGTGTCGCAATTATTGATAATCATTTATTAAATGGTAATTCTGTACTGAATCTCATTAAAAAGATTTATGATAAATGTCCTGAAAGAGAAACATTTACTGTATTAACACCTATTGATTTAAGATCTCTAAGTGTTAAAGAAGCATTTTCAAGTTTGGAAAAATCTTTAAATATTAAAATCAACATCATTTCACTCATGTCATTTGATGTAGAAATCACGGATATTGAGCATGAAACGAAAGATTTAATTCAAAATGAACTACTAGACAATCAGAAGCATGAGACGAAAGTTCAATATTACTCTTTAAGAAATGTCATCAATGATCATTTCATTGTAAAAGCTCAAAACATGCTACGTGATGGTACGATTCACGATAATCCATACTTTATTTCAACAGGAAGATTTACTTTAAATGGTAAAGAACAACAAGTTTCTGAAGACCTGTTTCAACGTATGGGAGAATTATTGAATGACTTTTTAGATGATTCACCTAAATTCGTCATTGGTATAGGAGAATTCATGTACGTTCCACTTCAAATTGCTCGTTATTTACCTGGTAAAGAAATACGTGTACAAGGTACAACACGCTTTAATTTCGATTCTAGTACATTAAGACATTCTAATAAAAAGATTAGTTTTATGTCGCCTTTAGAAAGAACAATCACACATTATTTATATAATTTAGAGATTGATCAATACGAACAAATCATCGTATTTGTTGAAAGACTGAGACATAAAACTGAAATAGATGATATTGTACAACAATTAAAAATACTTGGGGCAAAATCAATTCTCGTAATTGAAATGACTTCAATTGCATTTAATGAAGATCGTCACGAATAATAAAAAGCAGCTCAAATCTTAAATTTCTTAAGGTTTGAGCTGCTTTATTTTTATGCTTTTAATATTTTTTCTAGCGCTGTTACGATACCATCATGGTCATGGTCGTCTGTAACGACATCTGCAATACCTTTAATCGTATCGTTCGCATTTCCCATAGCAACACCAACTGCTGCTCTTTCTAACATGTCAGAATCATTTAAACTATCACCAAAAGCTATCACTTCTGAGAAATCCGCTTCAATTTGATCAAACAACCTTTGCAACGATTTCCCTTTAGATACTTCTCTATTCATAAATTCTAAAAAGTACGGTTTACTTATAGTTGACGATACATGGTCATTAAATTTGCCATTCAACGCTTGATTTGCGCTTGCAATGTTTTCCTCGAAATCGACACCCATAATTTTTGGAACGTCACCTGTTATAGCTTCTTTAATATCATTAACTTTATTCATTGGAAGTCCAGTCAATTCACTTTCAATGTTCATATAATCATGTGTTGTATCATGAATTATTTGGTCATTTAAATACGTTAAATAAAAGAAATGATGACTTCTACAATAATCAATAATATCGTGAGCATCTTTTTGACTAATTGTTTGATTAAATACGATACTTTGATCTTCTGCCTTGATAACAAAAGCACCATTATAACTTACGATATAGCCACCATAGCTTTTTAAATCTAGCGCTTCTGCATGTTTAATCATACCTGCAGTTGGGCGCCCTGAAGCGAGTATTAACTTCATGCCTTCTTTTTGTTTTTCCATTAAGTATTGATATGTCACTTCACTTATTTCATTCTTTGAAGTTAAAAGTGTATCATCCATATCCATTACGATGTATTTATATGTCATGTTTATCTCCTTAAATATAATAATGCTTATATTCTATCATACATAGAATATAAGCATCTCATTTTAATTATAAGTTTATAATTTTTTGGCTAATACCATATCGATTAATGGTTACCAATTCTGATTCGCAATCTTCAAATTCGTCTTGTAAGTCTCTCACAAGCTTACCACTCAATTCTTTTTTGACAAGCGTTAATACAGTTGGACCAGCACCACTAATGACTGTCGCATACGCACCATGTTCTAAAGCTAATGCTTTAATATGTTCAAAATCAGGGATCAAATGTTGACGATAAGGTTCATGAAAACCATCTTTCATCATCATTTTTCCAGCTAATTCATAATTATGTTGAATCAACGCACTAATCATTGTATTGCTAATCGCACTATATTTAACGGCATCTTTTAAAGATAATGTTTCTGGTAATACTTTACGTGCTTTCTCTGTTGATAGCTCATAAGCTGGTATTGTAGCAATTACATCGACTTTTGGTATATCAATATATGAGACATCCGTATGTTTAGCTTCTGGATCATATACGCCTAAGACTAAACCTCCATAAATTGTTGGTGCAACATTATCTGGATGTCCTTCAATTTCAGTTGCAAGTTGTAGTAGTTCATATTTAGATAACTTTAAATTTGCAAAATAATTAGCAAGAAATAAACCTGTTACGAGCGCAGATGCTGAACTACCTAATCCTCTCGCAAGTGGAATATCGCTATACATTTTTAAATTTAATGCAGGCATTTCTTTAGAAAATTTCTCTGTAGCAGTTTGTGCAATTTTAGTAATATAATGGTCCTCGTTGTCAGGTAAACCTTGAAGATGAGGTCCAATATGCTCAAAATGCCATTTACCATCTTCGGAAAGATGTGCTTCTACTTCTAAATATTTATCTAGAGCCATTCCGATTGAGTCGAAACCAACCCCAAGGTTAGCAGTTGAGGCTGGTACTTTAAGCTTTAATTTCTTCATTGTAAAGCACGCTCAATATAATCAATAATTGCTTGTTCGTCATTTTCTAAAGGTGTAATTGGCGAATCAAGTAAATCGATCGCAGTATCAGGATCTTTCAATCCATTACCTGTTAAAATTGCGACAACAGTTTGATTTGGCTCTAATTTACCTTGTTCATGCAATTTCAACAAACCTGCAATTGAAGCATTACTCGCTGGCTCACTGAAGACACCCTCTTTACTTGTCATAAGTTTGTATGCTTTAAGAATTTCTTCATCTGTCACACTATCAATTAGTCCGTTTGACTCATCACGTGCTGCTTCAGCTAATTTCCAACTTGCAGGATTTCCAATTCTAATAGCAGTCGCTACTGTCTCTGGATTTGTGACAACTTTACCTTGTACGATTGGAGACGCACCTTCAGCTTGGAAACCACACATAACAGGTAAACCTGATTGATTTAATTGATGATATTCTTTGAAACCTTTCCAATATGCTGTGATATTTCCAGCATTTCCTACTGGTATCGCAAATAAGTCTGGCGCTTTACCATCTAATTGTTCAACAATTTCAAAAGCACCAGTCTTCTGACCTTCAATTCTATAAGGGTTTACAGAGTTTACAAGTGCTATTTCACCTTTTTCTGCTACTTTTTTAACGATATTTAACGCTTCATCAAAATTCCCTTTAATTGATACAATTTCAGCACCGTACATAACTGCTTGTGCTAATTTACCAAGTGCTATTTTACCTTCAGGAATTACAACAATAGCTTTTAAACCTGCTCTTGCAGCATAAGCGGCAGCTGAAGCTGATGTATTACCAGTAGAAGCACATATTACAATCTTTTTACCTTCTTCTTTCGCTTTTGCGACTGCCATTACCATACCTCTATCTTTAAAAGAACCTGTAGGGTTAAGACCTTCAAATTTAGCAAATAAATTAATGTTCAATTTATCTGATAAATAAGGTAAATGAATTAATGGTGTATTACCTTCATTTAAAGTCAGTTGAGGTGTTCCTTCGTTTACTGGTAAATATTCTTTATAATTATGAATTAATCCTTGCCATCTGCCCATATTACTTATCTCCTTCAATTGGATAATATTTCAAAATATTAATGCCATTTTCTTTTAATTGATCAACAGGTAATTCATCAATACCTCTGATGACAATACCATACGTATTTTCAGTACGTTGTTCTACTTTGACACTTCTATGAAATTCGATTGTCGCTTTAATGTCATCTCTTAGGACATCTTCATCTTTGTCACTTTCAACAATGATAAAATGACTATTTTTCAGTGGGAATTTAACCACTTCATCTTCAACGATTTCTTTCGTACGTTCTGTTTTAAGTTCAAAGTGTGGCGGTAACGTATGTAAATCTGATTCAAATTGTAATGAAACGTTTAATAAATCAGATACAACTGCACTACCCGTAGCTAAACTACCTGCACCTTTACCGTAAAACATTGTGTCTCCAACAGCATCACCAATAACATATATAGCATTATATTCATCTTCTACATGTGCCATTTGATGACTGTTTGGTAATAATGTTGGTTTAACACTTGATATAACTCGGCCATTCTCATATTTACCTTGACCAATTAATTTAATTTTATAGCCTAATTTTTCTGCTACTTTAATGTCTTCTATTTCAACATCAGAAATACCAACTCTTTCAACATCATTTAACGAAATGACTCTATTAAATGATAAATAGCTCGTAATTACGACTTTACGAGCTGCGTCAATTCCTTCAACATCGTCAGTTGGATCCGCTTCTGCATATCCTAAATCTGTTGCAAGCTGTAATGCTTCATCATATGATTTTCCTTCACGCGTCATTTGACTAAGAATAAAGTTAGATGTGCCATTAAAGATACCCATAAATTGATTAATATTATTGGCATTTAAACCATTATTAATCGCATTCACAATCGGAATACCACCTGCTACACTCGCTTCATATTTAAGCGCAACTTTATTTTTCTCAGCTAAATCTTCTAAATCTCTTAAATGTACGGCTAATAAATCTTTATTTGCAGTAATAACGTGTATACCTTTAGAAAGAAATGCTTTCAACCATTCTACTGTTGGTTCGATACCACCCATTACTTCAACAACGATATCCAATTCATCGTCTTCTAAAATTTCGTTAATATTTTCAGTTAAATGATAGCTAGAAGTATTAATTGAACGTTTCTTGTTAACAGAACTCACAAGAATATGTTTAATATGTATAGATTTCCCAATCGTGTCTTCTATTTGCTTTTTATTTTCTTCAACAATCTTTACGACACCTGTTCCAACAGTGCCAAGACCTAATACTGCTACATTTAATACTTTCATTTCCTCACTCACCTTAAATATATTGTTCTTTTTAAAAATACAAATGTCTACTTGAAATAGACTCAAGTTTATTATAGTATAAATTCATTAAAGTTTTTTGTAAAGTTTGAATAATTAGAATTAATAGTAATATTATCATTATTTCTCGCTTTGTAAAGAGCTACAATTATATTACCCCCAGTAAAAGGACTGATAAAATGAAAGTTTCAAAATTTGGCGGAAGTTCCGTCGCTAACAGTGAGCAAATTAAAAAAGTCGTTAACATCATTAACTCTGATGATGAAAGAAAAATTGTAGTCGTATCTGCACCTGGAAAAAGATTTAAAGAAGACATCAAAACAACAGATTTGCTTATACGCTTATATGAAAAAGTCATTAATCAATTAGATTATTCAAACAAACTCAGCCAAATTGTTGGTCGCTATGAAGAAATTGTGACTGAATTGAACATGGATCGTTCTATTTTAGATGAAATTAAAAACCACTTATTAAATTTGATAAACGTGTATCATGATAAACCCGAACGCTTACTAGACGGTTTAAAAAGTTGTGGAGAAGATTTCAATGCGCAGCTTATCGCACAATATAATAGTCAATTAGGTTTCCCTACACGTTACTTATCGCCTAAAGATGCAGGCATCATCGTTACAGATGAACCAGGTAACGCAATGATATTAGAATCGTCATATGAGAAGATTTATAAATTACGTGAATATGATGAGAAATTAATCATTCCTGGATTCTTTGGTTATTCTGAAAATGGTGATATCGTGACTTTCCCAAGGGGTGGATCTGACATTACAGGTGCTATTTTAGCGAGAGGTATTAAAGCAAGCTTGTATGAGAACTTTACGGATGTGTCAGGTATCTTTAGAGCAAATCCAACAGTCGTATCTCAACCTGAAGTAATTCCAGAAATCACATATAGAGAAATGCGTGAATTATCATATGCCGGATTTGGCGTATTTCATGACGAGGCACTAGAGCCACTTTATAAAGATCGCATTCCAGTGGTCATCAAGAATACAAACAAACCAACTGATAAAGGAACATATATTGTGAGTGAACGTAACATCTCTAACTTATCTCATATCGTTTCTGGCGTAAGTTGTGATAAAGGTTTTACAATTATCAACGTCAAAAAGTACTTAATGAATAGAGAAGTTGGATTTACACGTAAAGTACTTAGTATCTTAGAAGAAGAAAACATTTCAATCGAACATATCCCATCTGGTATCGATAGCATTAGTATTATTATGAGATCGACTCAAATTAAAGGAAAAGAAGAAAGAGTTTTAAATAAAATACGCGAAAATATTCCTGTAGACGAGTTAACAATTGATTATGATTTAGCTATTTTAATGATTGTAGGAGAAGGCATGAATAAAGCAGTTGGAACAGCTGCTGGAGCAACTGCAGCACTTAGTAAGAGAAATGTTAACTTAAATATGATTAACCAAGGTTCATCTGAAATTTCTATGATGTTTGGTATTGATGAGCAATATTCTGATATAGCCGTTCAAGCGATTTATGACGAATACTTCGCAAATAAAACAACTCAACTCGCATAATAACAAAAAGAAGCCGACGATTTAATCGTTGGCTTCTTTTATGTATCTGATAAAATAATCTGATTGAGTTTATCTTTTCCAATTACTTTTCTAAGCATAAAGAATTGATAATAACTTAAATGTTGAATTAACTTTTGATATTTATAAATATCATCTTGTCTCAGCTCATGATATAGCTTATACATCATTTGAATTTCCGGTCGCAAATACTTCACATCATGTTCTAAACTATGAAAATATATTTTGTAATCTTCCACTTCTATATTGTGATCATGACTAAATTGCCATTTCTCATCTTTCGTTTCATATATATAAACTTTAAGAATTTTACATTCGCTCTTCTTATTATAAATATAATATTTCTTATAATCTCCAAGTTCTTCAACAGTAATTTCTTTTAGTTCATTCAATGGTGTCTCTACTACTATTTGATAATGGCGTTCTAAAAAGTAGTTTGCTAAATCAAGCTCTTCTTCTCTACTTACTGTTATGCTCATGATTTCCTTAGTGTGTGTATATTCGTTCAAAAATAAATCAATCGCACTTTGTCCACAAACAATATATTGAAATGGATAGTCAGACATTAACTGTTTTAGTTCATCTATAGATAAATATTGTTCGTTTCCCTCCAATATAGCTACCTCCCACGTAAGCGTTTTCACTCCTTTTCATTCTAACAGTTTTGTCATTATTATCCAATAGATAATTGTTTATTATTCTTTACGATTTAGTGAATCTTCTTTTGAAAATCCATTTGGATATCTATTTTTAAGTTTTTCAATATTTAACTGACCAATTTCATCCAGATCTACATCAAGAGCAGAAGCGCAACATGCGATATACCATAGTACATCTCCTAGTTCTTTCTTTAATGCTTCTTTATCCAATTCATGTCCATGAAATACGTATTTCTTAACAATATCTGCAACTTCTCCAGATTCTCCTGTTAATCCTAATGCGCCATTAATCAAGCTTTTATCTGGATCTTTTTTTACATCAGACATTGTTCTTAATGCAAGATTTTGATATTCATTTAAATCCATTGTTTTACCCCTTTTTAATATGATCTTTTAATAATTGAATAACAGATTGTGTGCCATTATCTTCAAAACCTGCTTCACTTAATGCATCATATACTTCTTTAGCTTTTAATAATCCAGGCATATATAAGCCACTTTTTTCACTTTCTTCTATCGCAATTCTCATATCTTTAATGAAATGTTTAACATAAAATCCTGGAGCATAGTCTCCTTTGACCATTCTTGGTCCTAAATTGGATAATGACCAACTACCCGCTGCACCATGTTCAATAGAACTGAACACTTTATCAATATCTAATCCCGCTTCTTCAGCATATATAATGGATTCTGCTACTCCTAACATACCTGCAGCTATTGCAATTTGATTAGCAAGTTTCGTATGTTGACCATTGCCACTTTTACCTTGATAGACAACATTTTGTCCAATAACATTGAAAATATCTTCAACTTGATTAAATACTTCTTCGTCTCCACCGACCATAATTGTTAATGTCGCATTTTTAGCACCAACATCACCACCAGATACAGGTGCATCTAAACTGTAAATATTTTTAGTTTTTGCTTCATTATAAATCCTCTCAGCAAGAGTAGGACTTGAAGTCGTCATATCTATAATAGTTGTGCCTTCTTTAGCATGGTTTATAATGCCACTTTCATCTAAATAAATAGATTCGACATCTTTAGGATAACCAACGATAGATATAATCACATCACTTGATTTAGATAAATCTGCTATCGTGTCACACCAAGTCGCGCCAATTTCTACTAATTCATCCGTTTTAGATTTCGTTCTATTATAAACATTTACTTCATAGCCTTCATTAATTAAGTGTGTTGCCATAGATTTACCCATAACACCTGTACCTACAAAACCGATTGTTTTTTTAGTCATTTGAATTCCTCCTGCATATTCTAATCTTATAAACATTATACAGATTTATCAGAAAAATCTAAACAAACTCACATAGTCTTTTAGATTAAATTAATGATTATAAAAATGGTATTTTTACTTTTTTAAATAGTGTTATTAAAGCGGAATAAAAAGTTTAAAAAAATTATAATAAATTTTGTTTGAGATTAATATTTAGTGGTATTGAATTATTGTTGATACATAAGTGTCAAACAAAAAAAGAAATGGGGTTTATATATGAAGAAATTTATAATCTTGTTACTATCTTCATTTTTATTCTTAGCAGCATGCGGTAACGATGATAGTGACGGCAGCAAAGATGATTCATCTGCAAATAAAGATTCTTCGAAATCTGATGATACATCTAAATCAAAAGATAGTGAGTCTGATAAAGATTCAGATAAAAAATCTGATGATAAATCTGACAGTAAATCAGACAGCAGTAAGGACTCTGATAGTAGTTCTGATGATGTCGCTTCAGGCGATTCTGCTAGTTCAAATTCAGATAGTAATAACTCCGATGATAACGGGTCTAGTGACTCTAATTCAAATGGCACTAATGGCTCAGATGATAGTAGTGGCACAGATGGTAATAGTTCTTCAAACTCTGACTCAAGCAATTCAAATGCTAATAGTGACGATAACGCAAATAACAATAACTCAGCTAATTCTGATGGATCAAACAATGGTGCTAATAGCAACGCTGACCAAAATAGCAATGGCGCTTCAAATGCTGATAATTCAGAAGCTAATGACGATAATAACGCAGCTAGCAATGATGCTAACAATGCTGCAAGTAATAGTCAGTCGAATTCAGCACTTGGTGCAGAACAAGCTCAACAAATTTACAATGAAACTGGACAAAATCCTTACTTAAATTCTATTAATGCAGATTGGAGACAAAAATATGAAGGCGGATTAACAAATCCTGAAAAAGCTTCATTAACTGCATTAGAAAAAGGAACATACAATGGTCCTGAACAACCTGTACTATTCTATAATGCATTAGTTCAAATACAACAACAATATGCACAATAATAAAAAAAGCGTGGGATTTAAATCAAATGATTTTATATCCACACGCTTTTTTTAATTCAACATATATTGTTTAATTTGTTCTATAAAATAATCTTTCATTTCATTAATAATCCACTCATCCGGCATGCCATCTATTGTCGTCTTCCAATTTGTATGAATTTCTAATGAACGATGTGGACATTCAGTATCACTAAACTCCAAATGTAATCGAACCGTATCTCGATTAGGTGTTAAATTATAATCAATCATATCTGAAGCGATTGCTCTTAACGTTTCTTGCTCATTTAATAAAAATTCTTCATCTGTACTCGAGAGAGATTCTAATACTTCATACCCTAAATATTGTTCATTACCTATAGGGTTAGCGGTATGCCAGGCAATACGCTCAGTATCAATCGCTTGCCATTGGTGATTTCTATCGATGTAATAATGCGCGATACCTTGTACATATCTTTCTTCAGGTGCGTTTATTAATACTTCACGCCATTCATTAGCATTTAATTCACTTGCATCGTTATGGATCACAACACCTAGTAAAGGTTGCTTTCTTTTTTCCATTTCATAATGGATATAATCATTTTGTGAAGCGATAATAATCCTCCCCTTTTCAATGCTTTTATTTATTTTAACACATTAAAATATTTTATTTAAAATTGTTTATCAATCGTCATACATGGTATTGTAATAAAAGGTACAATACAGGAGGTATCACGATTATGACACAACATTTTCATAGAGGGATTTTATTTTACCACGAAGCTGCTGGGCAAGGTAATATATACAAAGAACTCGGACAAGTTACAGAAAATTTAACACAGCTTTGTGATGAATTAACAATAAAATTAAGTAAAGAAGAAGGACAAATTCGTTCTTATTGTAAAACATTAGCTGCCAATACAAATGAACATGCTTATGATGTTATTTTTATACTGGGCGGCGATGGAACATTAAACGAATTAATAAATGGTGTCGTAGAAAACAATCTCCAAATACCAATAGGCGTCTTACCTGGTGGAACATTCAATGATTTCACGAAGACTTTAAATATATCTCAAAAACCAATGCAAGCTTCTCAAGATTTATTAGCGAGTCAAATTAAGTCATTTGATGTATTAGATGTCAATGGTACATATGCCCTTAACTTTGCGGGTATTGGATTGATGGTACAAAACGCTGAAAATGTTGAATCCAATCAAAAAGAATTATTAGGTAAATTCAGTTATATTTTTTCTACAATCAAAACGGTAGCTAACCCAGAAATTTATAAATATGAATTAACAGCTGATAACGAAACTTATTCAGGTGAAACTTCAATGATTTTGATTGCGAATGGCCAACATGTAGGTGGTAGTAGAATTCCTTTAGAAGATTTATCACCTAATGACGGGAAAATGAATATATTTATTTTCGACAAACAAAATTTCAGTATCATCAATGACTTCTTTAAAGTAAAAGATAGCATGAATTGGAATGAGATTAGTGATAGTATCCAACATATATCATGTGAATCAGCAACGTTATCTACTGATCCATCAGCCAAATTAGATATAGATGGTGAAATTCTGTTCGAAACACCTGTTGAAATAAAAATTTTACGTGACCAAGTTAAATTGCTATATGTAGATTTGAATAATGGATAAATTAAATAGATTGAGACATTACATTATGTGCCAGTCTCTTTTATTTGGAAAATCAATGTAAACATGATGTTCTATGTTGCTTGTTTGGGGAGTCTTGCAATATTCAGCCTCCCAACATTGCTTGTCACGCCTCACTTGCAATATTCATCACTTCCTATTTTTAAAAATATGAAAAGAGTCTAGAACATTTCTGTTCCAGACTCTTTTTTCGAAAAATTATTTATTATGATATCTAGGGTTTTAAAAACTTAATAAAAGCATGTCACAACATACTATGCTTGAATATTACCATGTTCATCAGATGGTCTAAACAATGCGAATATAGCACTGAAGAATGCGATAACATGTGGAATCCCTGTCCAACAGAATGCTAAGTGTAATAGTCCAACAACTGGTTTTTGTGCATAAAATTTATGAACGCCAAAGTTTCCTAATAACACAGCTAATGCGATATAAATCCATTTATTTACGAGCATAATATCCCTCCTTCAACTATAAATATCATTATAGTCTCTATATACATATATTACCCAAATATAAACGAACAAAATCAGAGATAGTATGACAATTTTGTCACTTATCAATAAAAAAGCTGTCTCAAGGTTTAAACTTGATGACAGCTAAATGCATTAGTTCCCTAAATAGTCATTAAAATCAGCAATAAATTGTTCTTTGTTCTGTGCTGAAGGATATTGTAATCCACCTAAAATAATAGATTGGCTACTTATTGTAATAAAGTCATAATCAATGGAATGTCTCAAAAATATATTTTTTGCTTCTTCTTGATTGTATTTATTCTCTAAATTCTCAAATACGATAATCTTTTTATCAAAAAACATAACTGCCTCCAAAAAACTTAATATATAAATACTACAAAACTATATTAAGTGAATCTAGAGGGAATTGATGTAAATGATTATTAATATTGTATAATTGCATATATTTTATAGATTTACAGAACAAATTTAAATGTTTTTAAATGATTATGATTGATTATGAATTTTTGATAAACTCTTTCTCTAAATGATCCATCATGTTTTGGGCTTTTTTTAATCCTGGAGATTCGTTTTCTTCTTCCATTTGTTCGAGTTCCACTATATTGAATTGCACTTCTTTTTTTAAAGTGTCCCACATTTTTTGATATACACGTTCTTCCATTATATTCAGCCTCCTTGAAAATCTACTTTCTATATAATATTTACCCTATTCATGGTTACACAATCATCATTAAACTTAGATAGGTAAATCAATTTAAAATAGTAGATTCTAATAAATACTTTTGATTATATTTCACAGCAAGCTTGTATATAAATGTAATTAAACATTGGTATTGAATTTCATTTTCTTGATATTGTGATTTATATTTCAAATATTGGTTATGTTCTTCTTCAGTAGCAATTTTCTTAAAATACCCCCACATATGATCATAAGTGTTGATGATTGAACCTTTAGTCGGAACTATGGCTTTTGCATCATCAATTTTACTTTGTAAATCGTCATATGTGATATCTCCCTTTAAAGATTCTCTTATATCTAAATATGACTTTTGACTATGCATCATAACATTATATTTTTCATGTCTCCATAACTTTTCAATATCTGCTCTCTTACTCATGATATCACCTACTTACATTACACCGAGGTGCAATTTTATCTGCTGTCCATTTCATAAATAATAATTTTTCATATTCTAAATAAGCTTCGTCACTCATTAATTTCGTTTCACCATAAACAAATATAGGTGGTAATTTTTCAGTAGAAAATGCACCATCTTTAATACCAGTATCAATCAAATTACCCATATTTGAAATTTGATGTTCAAAGTCTTTTGACCTTTTCCCACCTCTTCTTCTATGTTCTTTATCCATGGCTAATAATAAGTGATATGTGTCAGCTAAATACGGATAGCCATCATTAAAAACATGCTTCACGATAGGATGACTTAAATAACGTGTATTGCCATCAATATATTCGAGCTTAGCTATACAAACATTAATAATTTGATAAAGTTCTAATACTTGTTTAGAAAGACGTCGGTTATCTAGAAATTTTGCGCTTATTTCATGATTCTCATGAACTCTAAAAATTTGCATTGCGTAATTCCTCTCTCATTATTTAACAATCATGATGATTCCGAAACAAATCAACAACATATAAATATATTTAATTAAAGCACGTTGATCAATTTTATTATTGATGATATGACCCAGCCATAATGTTAGGATGAGAAGCGGTAAAATGGCCAATAATAAATACCAAAGTGAGATTGACCAAAATCCTGAAACACCGTGACTAAAGACAATAAAACAACCTGTAATAAAAAAATGTACTTGTGAAATGTTTTTTAAATCTGTAACATGCCATTTTTTCAATGTTCCATATATAATAATCGGTACACCGTGACTATTATATGCACTACCTAAAACACCCGAAACAACACCTGCAATATAATCATAAAACTTTGGAATATTCAATTTAACTTGGTGTATATTCTTATAATAATTAATAAGATTAATAGCACCGTACAATAATATAAATACCCCTAAAAATTTAATAATCACATCTTCATTCGCCCATTTAACAATTACAATCCCAATAGGCGTCCCAATAATAGAACCCATTAATAAACGTTTAATAATAGACCAATCAAGATTGCCACGACTTCTTATAAACACAGGTAAAGCCACTAATAATCCAACAATTGCCACCACAGAAATAGACAATTTAAAATCTAAATTTAATAAAGCAAGTAATGGCATTGTGACCAAAGCCTCACCAAAACCAAACACAATTCTACCATAGCCCCTAACAGAATTGAAAAAATAACAAGTGTCCAAATTGTAATATCCATAGAATCCCCTTTAATATGTTTATAAAATAAAAACACTTTCTAAACATTAGAAAGTGTCAAAATCTCATTAATATTCAACTACTATTATACCCTTTTTAAGTACTTAAAAAGGGTATAAAAACAATGGAATACTAGAATATTTCAACATCGAATGTAATAGGACAATCTTTGTTATAATCAATTATGAAAAGTCATATAAGGAGGTTTGCAATTGTTTGAGTCAACTGAATTAATAAAAAGCTATTTTAATGATGAACCCATTGAATACTACAAACTTGAAGAACTTAATATTAAATATGAAGCTTGTAGTTTTCAAATTCAAGATATTACTTATAGAAGTAGACGTGCTAAAAAGACTGCCAATAAAAAAGGTTATTTTGTCGTATTTTGGGTTAAAGATCATAATAATCAAAACAGACCTTATACATATTCAGAAACACCAGATAAACTCATCATAGCTATACTAGATGATAATAAAAAAGGGCTGTTTATTTTTCCTAAAGATATTCTACTTAAGCAGAAAATCATAAGTAATCTCGAAGTAAAAGGAAAAATGGCAATGAGAGTTTACCCACCATGGGAAAATCATTTAAATAAGACTGCGAGTCAAACTCAAAATTGGCAAAAAGAATTTTTCATAGATTTATCTAACTTATAGCAATAAATGTAATGAATCAAATAACATCATTAACCTCTTAACTTGTATATACAAGTTCAACAAGATATAATATGCTCATATACATATAAAGGGGAATTATGATATGCAGAATGATTTTGATTATATGCAAATGCTTAAAGGTGAACTATACTTAGCGCACGATATCCATGAATTTAATGGTTCAAAACAAGGAAAAATGCTAGCAGATAAAATTAATCATACACCTATTGAAAATAGTGATGAAATTATTAAATTAGAAAAAGAACTTTTTGGTAAGACAGGAGAAAATATATACTTACATCCACCACTCTATGTTGATTACGGTAGACATATTAATATCGGTGAGAACTTTTATGCAAATATGGACTGTATATTTTTAGATGTCAATCGTATCAATATTGGTGATAATGTTATGTTCGGTCCAAGAGTGAGTTTATATACAGCAGGTCATCCTATTGATCCAACAATTCGAAATGAACAATTAGAATTTGGTCATGAAATTAATATTGGAAATAATGTATGGATTGGTGGAAATGCAATCGTATTACCAGGCGTTTCGGTAGGAGAAAACTCTGTAATCGCATCAGGAGCAGTCGTAACAAATGACGTGCCACCCAATACAGTCGTAGGTGGAAATCCAGCAAAAGTCATTAAGCAAATCACAAGTTCTGATTATGACAAATGGCATCAATTGAAATTAGAATATTACGAGAAAAAACGACAATCAGTAGAAAAATGATAATCAAAAAAAGATCATCTCTCTGTAGGTGGTCTTTTTTTGATTTAGATCTCAAATCTCTTAATTCTGCTATTGATATGTTTAAGCGTTGTTTTTTTATCCCATATTGTCAAAAAATAACAAAAATAAAACTGATATATGATATTAAATACATCAGTATGTATTAATATAATAACTTTTGAAAGGAGTAATTTATATGCAAGATAGTAAACCTAATAATAAAAAGAGGTTACTTTGGGGATGCTTCGGCTGTCTATGAGTTATTGTTATTTTAGGAGTTTTATTAGGAGCATGTACTGTTATGATTGGAGGTAGTAATTCTAATCAATCTTCAAGTTCAACAAGCTCTATAGATAAAAGTTCGTCGGAGAAAAATCAAAAAGATGAAAAGACATTTAAAATCGGCGATAAAGTAAAAACTGATGATTTAGATTATACAGTTAAGTCTGTAAATAACTCCAAAACTGTTGGAAATAGCTTTGTCCCTCATGAAGCTAAAGGTACATACCTTATTGTTGAAATTACTGTTAAAAACAATGGTAATGATCCTGTTACTTTAGACAGTAATATGTTTAAATTAAAAATCGGCGACAAGACTCTTGAACCAGATTCAGAAGGTTCTTTATCAGCAAATCAAGGGGAAGATGGCAGCATCAAAAATGATTTTATTTTCGAAAAATTAAATCCTGACAGCGAAATGACAGGTAAAATAGCATTTGATGTATCTGAGGATTTAATAAATAAAGGTAATAAAATATTGCAAGTACAAAATAATTTATTAGGAACTTCTAAATCAGAAATTAATTTAAATTAACTACAAAGGCTTTGTCAAATTAAGTGTGTAAGTTATTCAAGATACTTAATAACTTACACACTTAATTTGATCATGTAAAAGAAGCTGGTTCATAACCATAGACCAGTTTGGAATGTAACCAGTGGACCATTTCTTTTGAAGTTCTTTCGTTC